>JAUWEG010000106.1 GCA_030608385.1 Candidatus Heimdallarchaeota archaeon | reverse complement strand
CTTCCCTTATTCGGTTTTGGAAAAATCTTCTTACTCCTTTATACTAAAGGAAGAAAAACAGGTAAGAGAAGGATTATTCCAGTAGAATATAGAAAAAAAGATGGAATAATTCATTTTGTTGCGGGTAGAGGGATGAAAGCTCATTGGCTCAAGAACATGTTAGCAAATCCAGAAGATGTCAGAATTAAGGTTGGATTCAGAAAGAAAAATATATGTTTTGAATTGCTTGCATCCATTGAGCAAAAGAATGACTTGTTTAAGTGGTATGTAACTAAATATCCTAAGGCTGCTAAAATGTTATTTGGTTGGGATCCTAAAACTGATGATCCTGCAACAGCTGATTTTACATCCTTCTCTGAATTAGTTGAAGTAGTTAAAATCATACCTAATTAATTATTGATTTTGCATTATGAAGTAAAGCTTATATCCTCTAAAATGGTGATATAGTATTAACTTGAACTCCACACTACACTATAAAGGATATAGAGGTAAAACCATAGTTATAGATTTAACAGAGCAATCTTTTCTTGTAAAAGAAACTGATCCCTTGTTGATTGAGAATTACTTAGGAGGTCGAGGTTGGGCGATTAAGTATCTTTATGATAATTTAAAGCAGGGTGTTGATCCACTTAGTCCAGAAAATATACTTGTCGTAAGTCTAGGACCACTTACTGGAACATTTGCTCCTTCAACAGCTAGATATACTGTTGCAGCAAAATCTCCTCTGACTGGGGGGATTGGTTATGCAAATTCTGGGGGACATTTTGCTCCAGAACTTGCTTATGCAGGATACGATGCTATCTTTCTACATGGTAAATCAGAAAAACCAGTATTCCTTTACATTGAAGATGATAAGATAGAATTACGAGATGCTTCTCATCTTTGGGGAAAAGATACTTGGGAAACTGATGCTATATTAAAAAGTGAGTTATCTGAAAATTTTCAAGTGCTGTGTATAGGGCAAGGCGGAGAAAATCTAGTTAAATACGCGGCACTAATGAACAATCTTTCAAGAGCTGCAGCCCGAACTGGATTAGGCGCAGTAATGGGTTCAAAGAACTTGAAATGTATTGCTGTTAGAGGAACTGGTGCTGTAGAGATAGCCAAGCCATTAGAATTCCATGATTTTGTTGATGAAACTCTTAAGAAAATTTACGATGATCCTGCATTTCCAAGTCTTTCATATTATGGCACGACATTTTTAGTTGACTTAGCTTATATAAGTGGAGGACTAGCCACTAGAAATAACCAATCAGGAATATTTGACCAATATGAGAACATTTCCGCAGAAACATTTGATGAATTATATAGAGTAAAATCTGAAAGCTGCTTTGCATGTCCTATTCATTGTGGAAAGTATTCCAAGGTAAAAACTGGTAAATATGCTGGAACTAAAGGTGGAAGTCCCGAATATGAAACAGTAGTATGTTTAGGGTCTAAATGTGGAATTGGAGATCTTGGTGCAATCCTAAAAGCGAATGAATTAGCCAATAAATTTGGTTTGGATACTATTTCACTAGGAGATACTATAGCATTTGCTATGGAAGCTTATGAAAAAGGTATTTTGTCACCAAAAGATACTGATGGACTAGAATTAATATGGGGAAACGATGACGCTTTAATTGAACTAATAAAAAAAATAGCCTTTCGTGAAGGATTTGGAAATGATCTTGCCGAGGGAACTAAGAGATTCTCTGAAAAAATAAATGCTGGATCTGAAGAGTTTGCACTTCATATAAAAGGAATGGAACCACCAGCATATGATGTTAGAACTGCAAAAGCTTTTGGTTTAGGCTGGGCAACAGCTACAAGAGGAGCAGATCATCTTGCCGCTTTACCTAATTTTGAGCTGCTGGGTTATGAACCTGAAAAGGGTTTGGAATGGTTTGGTTCTGAAAAAGCAGTAGATCCTCACTCTTATGAAGGAAAACCAAAGATGGTGGTTTGGCATGAAAATTTTGGAGCAATAGTTGATTCAGCAGAAATGTGCAAGTATACTTGCTTCTCCGCATATGCAGTTAGACCTGAAGATATGGCTATTTTTCTGTCTCTCACAACTGGAAAAAATATTTCCTCTGATGAATTGCTCCTAATAGGGGAACGGATATACAATTTAGAAAGATTGTTTAATTTAAGGGAAGGAATAGGGAAAGATGAAGATAACCTTCCTAAGAGATTTACTGAGGAACCTTTATCTGAAGGACCTGCAAAAGGCCAGTATGTAGAATTAGATAAAATGTTGCCGAAATATTATGAATTGAGGGGATGGGATTTTGAAACAGGATTACCAAAGGAATCCTTGTTAAGGAAATTGGGTCTTCATGAATCAGCAGAAATTTTTAATTTAGTAAAGGAGGAGAAATAAATTGAATTCAGAAATCAAAAAAAGAATATTCGCTCAAAATGAAAAGTGCAATGGGTGTCGAATTTGTGAACTACGATGTTCCTTTGAACATGAGAAAGTTTTTTCTCCTTTTCTCTCTAGAATCCAAGTCATTAAGAACGAAGTGGAAGGGATTACAATCCCTAAAGTATGCGTTATATGTGGGAAATGCATAGAGGCATGTCCAGAGAAAGCAATATCTAAATCTCCAATAACTGGAGCTATTCAGATAGATAAAGAATTGTGTACTGGATGTAAAATTTGTGTGGAAGCCTGCCCATTTGATGTTATGAGATTTAATCCAGAGAAGAACATTGCAATAACTTGTGATTTATGTGATGGCGACCCACAATGTGTCAAATACTGCCCTGAAGAAGCACTGCACTTCAAATCAGCAAAGGAATTTGCAGAATATAAAAGAAAGGATATGGATGCAGATAAACCAGAAGTTATTCCTTAGAGAATTTGCTGAAGAAAAATTCAATTGTCTTATAAATCATTTTCTTTTTCCTTCAGGGCTTCTTCTACATCACCGAAAAATTCTCTATCTGTGATGTAAAGCTCTCTTTGTTTAGTTATGTCTCGTGCAAATCGTACTCTAAGATAAATATAAACTGTTTCTAATGAACTCCAGATTTTTGGTGATATAGCTTTTAGTTTAATGGAACTATACACTAAGACCCCAAGAATTAGTAACCATGCAGGAATTAGATATTCTCCATAGAGTCTTACCCAGTTATCCCATTTGTTTGGGTTTGAAGCTCTTTCGAATTCTTCGATGTTTGTAAAACCATCTTTATCTGGATCACCATAAGTACTATTTTCAAGTGGATCCAAGAAATACTCCACCTCCCAGCTATCTAAAAGTAAATCTCCGTCACTGTCATTTGAGTAAGGGTCCGTATTATATAAGTTGACTTCAGCAAAATCATTCAGAAAATCCCCATCACTATCTGGACTTCCATGTCGCTGAAAACTTCCTCCATAGGTCCACCAAGAGCTAGTTGAATTGGCTGACTCAAGTAGTTCAAAACAATAGATATCTTTCTTGTTTACTCTTGATATTACCACTTCTAGTTTGCCATCTTTGTCAATATCTGCCACCAAAGGCGGATCTGAGTGTATGCCTTCAACTTCCCGAAATAGAATTAACTCCCCCAGATGATTCAATCCCACAAAATTAGTGTTTCCTTCACCGAAAAGAATCTCCAAAGTTTTATCGTTATCAATATCAATTGCACAAGGACTACCTAAATTGTCTGTAGAATTATATCTCCATTGAAGTTGTCCGGTTTCATTTAAACAAAAGATGTTTCCTTCACCTGTCAAAGGGTTATAAGCACTAGATATAACCTCTAGGTCACCATCATTATCTAAATCGGCAATACAGGGATTGAAGTCCATGACATTACTTCTGTTATTCTGTAATTCTTGCGTATATGACCATTCTATTTCTCCGTTATGATCAAAACAATACAAATGAAAAGTGCTTCCAACTATTATTTCTGCGGTACTGTCTCCATCAAGATCTGCAACTCCAATTAAAGAATCTCCTCTAATTGTGTGTGATATCCATTTCTCTTCACCTGAAGTAGTAAAGGAATGAAGTTTGTAATCATTTCCGATTAGTAAAATATCTAAAATACCGTTATTATCAATATCTGCAATGATTGGAGCTGAACCAAAAAGGAGTGACCAATATCCTGAATATTGTAATGTTATATTAAAATAAAATGCAAGTTTTCCTTTTCGATTTAAGACAAAAGGTTGACTTGTAGTTTTTGCCGTCGAAACAATAATATCTAAATGCCTGTCATTATCGATATCAAAAATACAAGGAGTAAAGTCCTCAAGTTCAGAATCTACGATGTATTCCCAAAGTATTGATCCCTTGTAATCAACGCAGATTAAAGATGATTTTCCTACGATTAATAAATCAATCTTACCATCTTCATCTAGATCTGCAAAGCTGATTTTTCCAGAAAGTGTAGTATCTAAATAAAGAGACCAAATTATTATTCCTTTATTATTCAGACAAAAAACAAAGTTGTTTGTCAAAGCTATAACTTCAATCTCTCCGTCTCTGTCAAGGTCAACAAGAGAGGGGGATCCTTTGATGTTTTTACCAAAAGGAGTTGACCATGATACACCCAAATATTCTCCTCCTATGATGGTCTCATCAAAACTATAAATTGTAGCTGGCATACTGAGTACTAGTAAGGTAAAAACTAAAACAAAAACAGCTATAAATCTGATTTTGGTTGTTTTTAGCCTATATTTGTACTTCTTGAGTTGCACAACATTGTATTGTATCAGACAGTTAAAAACTTACTCAAAATAACACTAAAATCAGTTTCCACCAGCAATTGCTGGCATAAATGCTACCATATCTCCTTCTTTTAATATTGTTTTAAATCCCTCTAAAAGATTGATATTTCTACCATTTACAATTATTCTATAGTGTTTTTTGACCTCACCATTGATGTCGAGAATCTCAGTTCTAAGAATTTCACCGAATTCTTCAAACATCTTATCGAGTAGATTTTCTACAGATGATGCCTCGTAAAAGAATTTCTTCTTACCTATAATCTCTTTAATTTTAGTGAAAGTTACAATTTCTATATTCGTCATAGATACTCACTTGAATATTGTTTTATATTATGGTTTTTTATTAAGATAAAGATTCTTCTTCTATTAAAAATAGATTTCTCAGTTCTTCTAGAGCTTCATACCGATGTAAATATTCTAGTTTCTTTGCTGCATCAAAGTGTTCTCCACAAAACCATTCCATATACGGGGGATGCTCAACTATTCCCTTCTTTTTGACTCTTTTCTCCCATTTCAAATTAGATTTGGTTTTCTTAAAACTAATAGTTCCACCTTCTTCTGCATGATTAAATCTTTTTAGACAGATTTCACAAATTGGTGGCTTCATATGATATTATTCCTCTGTAAATTTTTCTTTTAATATTTCTATAGCTTCTGATATTGTTAGATGTGATAATTCCTTGGCTGCTGCATAGTGTTTGTCACAGAACCAATCTGCATAAGGTGGGTGTCCTGTTAATCCTTCAACTTTCATCGTTTTAATCCATCTTTCATCGCTTTTGCTTTTCTCAAAGTAAACTAATCCTCCTTCGTCTGAATCTCTGAATTCCTTGTAACAAATAATGCAAATTGGTGGCTTCATACATTCAACTGAAGTGTTCATTATAAAAATTTTAGGGAAATTTATCTATTCTAATCTCACAGATCTCCTGATAGCTGTCATTGTTTCTGTTGCCATCAATCTATTATTAGAATCTTCGTCATTTCTAGCTATTTCTCCTAGAATGTCTATTGCATTTGTGTCTTTTAGAATACCGATGTTGCTGATAGCTTCAAATCTTACTCTTGGATGATTATCATCCAAAGCCCTTAAATTTGTTTCATAAATCCTAGAATCCTCTATTTCCCCTATATCAATTAGTTTTCTTATTTCTTGCAAAGCTTGTAATCTAATTTCCCAATCTTGATCATCGTAAGCTTTTATTAAATGAGGAACAGGATTACCTTCTACTCGATAAGTAAGAAACTCAACGACTACTTCCTTAACTAGTTTATTAGAATCTAAAACATAGTTAGCTACAAGGGAAGCTGGAACTTTGATTGGAAATCTTAGTATAGTTGTCTTAGCTTCTTCTCTAACTGATTCAGTATCATCCTTCAATCTCTTAAATAATGGTTCAATCATAGTTAGGTTATCAAAATTCTTTAACGCTTTAGCTGCGGAATATCTAACTTGAGGGTGTTCATCGTCTAATGAGTGGATAATGAAGGAGAGAGTATCTGGGTTTTTAAGCTTGCCAAAAGAATCAACAGAAGCTTTTCTTACCCCCCAATTTTCATCTTCTAGAGCTTGACTTAAAGCAATCAAAGCTTGACTATCAACTATACCTCCAAGGATTTCTGCTGCACAAATTCTAACTTCGCGGTCAGAATCTTTCAAAGATTGGATTATCTTCTGTTTTGCAATTTCTTCACTTCTAAAAGGAGCTAATTGCTCCAATGCAAGTTGACGGAGAGCTGGAATTGGATTTTCTAGTAGTTTAATTATTTTTAATAACTCATCATTTGACATCCAAACACTTCAAGTAAACATTTCATGTTAAAACAAAAAACTTTTGCTTTAGGCTTAATATCTTAGATAGAGTAATCAATTAATTACAAAATCTTAAATAAAATCAACTACACAATAATATCATTCTCTTACTATCATGCCTTCAGAAGGATACTATCATGCTTACAGTTAGACAAAAAATCTACTATTCAATGTGTAGAACCGGGACAACGATTCTACTGAATGTGGTTTTTGTGGCAACCTTCTGGATGTATACTAATCAAGTGAATTTGGATCCTGTACTCAACGGTATTGGTAATGCTGTAGGAAAAATAGTAATTGGAATTTCTTCTGTGGTTGTTGGTATTGTTTCTGATTCTCTATCATCAAAATCAAAACTTGGAAGAAGAAAATTCTTTATCTGGACAGGAGCTCCTGCACTAGCTTTTTCATTTGTTATGTTGTTTACACCTCAATTTTTCATTCCATTAGGAAGTCAAACAACAAAATTTGTTTGGTTGTTAGTTTGGAATTCAGCTTTCCATCTATTCTATGGATATCTTGTGATTCCCTATCAATCTTGGATGCCAGAAATAACTTCCGAAACTGAACGAATTCAGGTATCTGGCTTAATGAGTACTGTGAATTTAATTGGAAGTGCAATTGGTGGTGGTTTTGTTTTAGTGATGTCTGGTTTCATTAGCGAAGATCCTCAGGGTATCTATGGTAATGCTGGAAAATATTTGCTGATTTTCGCACTTCTTTTTGCAGTTTTAGAACTTCTATTCTTTCTACCTGCATTATTGAAGATTAAAGAAAAGAAAATTGAAGTTAAGAAGAAGAAAGCTTGGAGTGAGATAAAAATTGCACTTCGTAACCGAAATTACATGATCTGGGTAGGTGGTTTTACAATTCTCAATGTTGGGGTTACTATAATGTCTGCTTTGATTTTAGATTTTGTAGAAAATGTTATAGGTATTGTTAATGCTAAGGAGAAATTTCTCTTTGCAGCAGTAATGCTTTGTGTTATTGTGTTGGGATTCCTTTTCTGGGGCCGTTTTGCTAAAAAATTTGGTAAGAAATGGTCATTGATAGTTGCTTTCACGTGGTTGTTAATTTGGGTACCAATAACTCCGCTTATAGGAAAAATTACATTTATTTCTCCCATAGTTCAAGGGTACGTTTTTGGTATTGGGACAGTGTTCGGTATTTCTGCTGTTTATCTTTTCTCATATGCGATTTTAGCAGACTTTGCTGATAAAGATGAAAGAGATACTTTTGAAAATCGTTCAGGACTCTATACAGGTTTCAAAAGTTTACCTTTCAATATAGCTCAAGCAATTGGATTTATAACAGCTGGTTTTCTGCGTGGTTGGACTAAAGTAGTGGGAAGTGAAACAATAAACCTAGGGCTTGTTTGGCTAGGTCCTATTTGTGCAATTTTCATCCTATTATCTCTTCCAATTATCTGGAAGGGGGATTTTGATCCATTTTTGAAGGATGAAAAAGTAAAAACAACATCAATTTTCAAGCAAATATTCTCAAAGAAAAATTGAAAATTGGGATTTAGATAATCCTAAAGACAAATCAATTAATGAATATAGGGAAGTTAGAGATTTAAATGAAGAAAAAGCTATTGCTTTAGTAGAAGAAGAAAAGAAAGGTTAGTAGTTAAATACACCATTTTTTGCAGCTAAAGTTAGTTGATTTATTCTAGCATATTCATTTTCTAACTCTTGAATTAGTTTCTGATTTTTTGTTTTTCCAGTTTTGATTTTCATTGCCATTTTTTTTGCACCTAATATTACGTAATCAACTCTTTATTAAAGGATTCTTTTAATTAATTCGATTAATGGTTAAACTATTTAGTCAAATGGCGTAACTGGATTAGAATAT
>JAUWEG010000196.1 GCA_030608385.1 Candidatus Heimdallarchaeota archaeon | reverse complement strand
GCTAAAGCTTTTTTAGGTAAGGTTGTGTGTGAAGTGTAATGAGCATTGGGGATCCTAATAAACAGAAGGTTATTTTAAAAGAAACTCTTAGAAAAATTTCTGAACTCTTACCTTCCGTTAGATTAGAGCAACCTCCAATTGAGAAAGCTTTGATCATTATTGGTGGTACAGCAAAATCTAGAACCGTAGTACTATTATCGGGAGAGTTAAACAAACATTTCAATACTAAAATAGATATCATTTATTTCTATTCAGAACAATCAAGAGTTGCAGATGAAGTAACAAAAGAGAGTTTTGAAGATTCTTTAGCTTTCATCCATGAACATCTAAGAAGTGACGATTTTGAAATTATAGGTTCAGTAGTAGAAAATACTGAAATGTTAAAAATAAGTCTGGATAATGCCTTTAAGAATACAACCTATGATCTAATCATTATTCCTTCTTCATTCATAGGTATGAAAGAAGTACATATGAAAGAGGAAGAGATAGAAGAAACAGAAGCAGAAGTTGTAGTAATAGGAGAGATTTTTGAATATCTTTTAGAAGAAGTAAAAGATATTCCTGTTTTAGTTGTTGAAAGTGAGAAAGTTAATTTAGACATGCTGTGGAATAACATTTGCATTTTTCTCGGTAATAGCACTCAACTAAGTCACATGTGTGAAACTGCTCTGAAATTTAGCTTAAAGAACACTGAGATTAATGGCTTAATTAACGTTTCTCGCAGTTTTCACGAAGATAAAACTGATGACGAATTTGAGCAATTTGTTAACAAAAATAAAGAAGAGCTAAAAAGATTTTTGCAAGCGAATTCTAAAATATTCAAGGAAGTTGAAAAATTTAAAAAATTTAAACATATAACAACCGATAAAATAGGTGACATAAAAAAACAATTAGCAGTATGTGGCAAAGATTCAGGATTCTTAATGATTTACATGCCAACGAAACATTCAAGTCTTGCAGGATTCTTTATTGAGTTTCTAGAAGATCCAGAAATAACTTTTCCAATTTTGATCATAAAAAAGAAGATAACGCCCCCCATTATAGAAAAGCAAAAAGAAGAGATTCCAAAGAAATTAAAAAAGAAGGAAAAGTTATAAAGAAAAAGAAGTTATGGAGGATGAGAAAGTCGAGGAATGAGATATATTGTCTCATGTATTTGAATAAGAAATGAAAATAGAGCTAAAGTTTCATAATTCAATAAAAGATTCAAGCTTGAACTCAACTCTGTAAAAAGAGGAATTTGTTAAGGTGATTAATTGTCAGGATTGTTAGGAGAGTTACAGTGGATAGGAACGATACTCATTGTAATTGTTGTTCTAGCAACAATCATATTACTAACAAAAGAGGGGATTGATTCTACAAAAATCACAGCTACTGGTGCATTAGTAGTTACATTAATATATCTAATACTTATGGATTGGGAGAAAGGTTTTAGAGACAATTTAGCATTTGAAGAAGTACCTCACAATTTTCTAGAAGCCTTAGCAAAAACAGTGAATATTGAAGCTATACTAATTATATTTTCTATAGGTATAATAGTAGCTATTACCAAGGGTGCGGGTTTTTTTGACTTTGTATCTTTATATATTGTTAAATTGACTAAAGGTGATCCAAAAAGATTATTATTAGCATTAGGAGGTACAACATTTTTTGTAAGTATGTTTTTTGATAACCTTTCAGCAATTATTCTGTTAGGTTCCTTAACGGTAGTTACGTGCAAACAACTAGATCTTAATCCAGAACCATATGTACTTTTTGTGGGGATTAACACAATAATCGGTGGTTTACCCACTCCTGTTTCTTCTATTCCCAATATTATCTTCTTTAACTTATATCCAGAGACAGGAATGAGTTTCATCAAATTTACAGCTTATATGTTCCCAATTGCCATTCTTTTCTTTGCGCTTGCATCTGCCTTTTTCTTCTTTGTTTATAGGAAGCAACTCAGGATTAAAGTCACTGATGAGAAAAAAGGACAAATAGGAAGAATTAATCCCTGGTCAGGTATTGCTGATAGAAAAAACATCTGGAAATCACTAATTCTACTCGGCTTTCTTTTTGTAGGATTTATACTTACAAGTATTCCAGGTAATCCTCTAGATGTAGCTTTAATGGCTTTAATATCGGTCTTTTTCGGTCTTTTTCTATTCAGAACAGATTTGAAACGTTATCTTAGAGAAGGCGTCGAATGGGAGATGATTATTTTCGCTATCGCTTTATTTGTTCTAATGGGACTTTTAACAGCTGCTGGAGCATTACTCCCATTAACTAATGTGCTTACAAAAATTCTAGGTCCAGTCCCAACAACAGGTGGGATAATTTTAGTAGCTGTAATAATCGGGGCGGTAGGTTTACCAATCGCAGGATTTTTGAATAGCTTTTCAGCTGCACTAATTTTCTCTTATGTTTTTAAAGCTTTACCAGCATTATTACCAACCGGTTTATGGATCGGTTTTGTTCTTTCTGGAAATATTGGGGGGGCATTAACACCTCTTGGATCGATTACGATTCTAATGTCACTAGAGATACTCAATAGGGAAGGATATCCTATTTCCTTTCTCAAATATTTAAAAAAGATGCTACCTTTAACATTAGCTTGTGCAGCGTTGGGGATGGCGTATTCAATCATTCTAGTAGTCTTGGGCTTGTAGTAACTTAGTTTGTTTCAGACCATAAAGATGTCTAATCAAAAAAAGCCAGTGATGGGAAAAATCACAAAAAAGTGAAACTCTTAAAAGAGATTTAGCTCTTTGTGTTTTTCTACTATTTTTTCTACCATTGTATCTAGTGCTTTGAAATCCTCTTCCTTCGGATGACCTTTGACATAAACAGGCTCTAAAATCTCAACTTCCTTTAATCCAGGTACCATACTGACAACTTGGTCAATGGTCTTTGTAAACCATCCATAGGATCCAATAACTGAAATTAGTTTAATTTTTGGTTTTAGTGCATTTAATAAATATGCAGCATACACAGCTAAGGGATGGGGACCTGCGTGAACTGTTGGAGTGCCAAGAATCACCGTAGCTGCATCAACTAGAGTTATAGCAAGTTTACCTATATCTACAACAGCTAAATCAAACTGATAGACAGTTACATCTTCTTTTGCTAGAGCACCAACTAAGTATTCAACCATGATTCTTGTACTTCCGTGCATAGACACATAAGGAATAACAACAACATTTTTTGGAGTATCTGAAATCCAATCTTCATAAGCATCTATTATGAAAGAGGGTTTGTCATAGATAGGACCATGACTAGGAGCTATCAATTGAATTTCCATTTTTTTTACTTTATCAATATTTTTTCGAATAATTTTACTGAAAGGCATCATTATTTCAGCAAAATATCTTTTAGCTGCTTCATAGACTAATCCTTCATCTTTAACATAGAGATCAGTTGTAGCTACATGTGAGCCAAAAAAGTCACAAGAAAAGAGTATCTTATCTTCTACAAGGTAAGAAACCATTGTTTCTGGCCAATGAACCCAAGGAGTATGGATGAATTTTAATGTCTTATCACCTAAAGGAATTTCCTCCCCGTCTTCTACAATCTGTATTTGTTCTGGAGAAATCAATAAATGATCTATTAGCATTTCTTTTCCTTTTTTAGTTGCGAGAACTAATGC
>JAUWEG010000112.1 GCA_030608385.1 Candidatus Heimdallarchaeota archaeon | reverse complement strand
GTACACCTTTTCATGCATTTCGGGAAATCATGAAGATAACTGCTTGGAGAAGGTTAGCTCATCACCCAACCTGTAGTCAGTATAAGAATCATTACTTCTCTTTTGGGAAACTGAAGCTCTGTGTTGGTTGTACTAGTTTGTACTCTTCAATAATTATTTTCTTCATAATCTATTGGGGTGCATATTCTTTTTTCAGAGAGTTCCCGATAATACTTGCTGTAACATTTGTTGTAGGTTGTGGCTCAGCAATCTTTCATTTTATCATCAAACCAAAAAACAAATGGATCAAAGCCCTTCTTCGAATAATAGCTGGTTTTGGGATAGGTTCATTTGTGGGATTAATCGTATTTCTTAGAATTTGGTGGTTACAATTTATTCTTTTCCTATTACTCGCTGGAGGTTATCTTACTTATGGTCTAATGAGGGGAGTTGGTAGTAATCTAGAATATTGCGCGGACTGCCCCCTTCATACAGCTGAAATCCCTTGTAAACCTATTAAAAACACACAAATTAGAATTAAGAAAATCAATGAAATTTTGGCTTCTAAACTAGAAGAAGAAAAGAAGAAGAAAGAAATAATGAAAGCTAAAGGAAGAAATTCCTAAACCAGTTCATTACATACTCCCAAAGGTATTTTGCATAAGTCTTGAAATCGACTGACTCAGAACCTACGTTTCCTGCTCCACCACCGCTTGAATCTCCACTAGTTGAACAACTGTCACAACCGCTTGAACAGCAATTGTCACAACTATTACTGCAAGCTTCATCGCAACCACAATCACAAGTGCAACCTGCACACATATTATTACATATTGTAGCTAATGAATAACCGATTGCATAAATTATACCTATAGCAATAAGAGCCAATATTCCCAAAATACCCAAAACAATTAAGATAATGATTATAATTCGACGTCTTTTCCTTCTTTTCTTTTGTATCTGCTCTTCTTCAGTTAAAGGAGGTGGAGCATAAGTGTATTCTTGATATTCTGGACCTTGAGTTTCTGGATGAAGAGGTTCTGGAGGTTGATAATCTGGACGAGAAGGCTTTTTTTCAACTGGTTCAGGTTTCGAAGGTTTTTCTTCTTCCATAAAAGGAACATTTGCAATGGAAGATAAAAGGATTTCTAGAAAATTGGTCTAAGACAATGATTTTTTTCACCCCTTTTTAAGTCATTTTACGGATTATAGTGTAAACACATCTCTGAAAGTAATCAGATGAAAGGGACTTATATGAAGGAAAATATCGATACCTACACTCAGGTGATACTTGGAACTGTCGTTAAGGATAATACTTTACTTATCTATCCTGCTAGTTTTACTATTGACACTATTTTAGAAGTCTTAATTAGTTATTTTCACAAAAAGGATGATTTTAAAAAAATAGCTCTAGTTCTTAATAAAACTGAAACTTGGGATCAAATTAGTTCTATTAGAGAGAGTTTTCAAGATGGCATCCTGAATCACATTATATCTACACAATCTGTAGAAAAAAGAAAGAGACTCTATGATGATTCTCAAGTAATTGCTCTAACTCCTCAGTTATTAAAAAATGATATTCTAAGGCAAGTTGTTTCCCCTAAGGATTTTCATGTTTTGCTATTTTTTGATGCTCATCTTTCGAAGGGAAAACAAGCTTCTGTTCAACTAATGGAGATTTTCCGAAAAAATGATGTTTTGATCAGAAACATTGGTTTCACAAGATACATATTTCAAGATACAGATTCCCTGATAGAAGTTTGTGACAATCTTCTTATCACAAAAATAGAATATATTGAACCTAGTATTCTACCTTCTAGCAATTCTTTTTCTGCTCGAGAAAATATTATCACTGTCCCTATCAACAAGGAGATGTATAATTTCTGTCTTGAAACTAATCGCTATATTAGAGAATATCAAACCTTTCTCAAAGCTAAGGGAGTCGATAAACCTCTTGCAGTAAGAAAGGATTTCCGAAATTTTGTTCAAAGTTTAAAAGCTAAATGTGATTTTGATGAACAACAAGTACTGATAAGAAAAGCTATTGAGCTTATCAATTTCATATCAATCAAGGAGTTGGTAGAAGCTTCAGGTCCAAAAGCCGCTTTAGAATACATGAATAAACTGAGAAAAAGGGAAGAAGAGAATAAGAATCAAACAGAGAAAAAAATCAGTAGTTTTGCCCGTACACCTGTTTTTGAAGAAGTTTATGAGAATCTAATTGTGTTGTCAAAATCAACAATTCATCCCAAATTTAAAAGAATAGAACAGCTGATCACACAGATGAAAAATAAGCTGAACTACAAGAAATTCTACATAATTGCCAATCACAGAAGTATTCTGAAACAGCTTCCGAAATACTTAGATGAGATTGGCTTAAGAAGCAAAATTCTACCTAGAAGTCAATCAAAGGAAAGATCAAAACTTAAACAGATTTTTAATTCTGGTGAGATTGATGTAATAATTGCATCCCATTATGTTAAAACTAAAGCTGATTCAATAATCTTTTTCAATACACCTACGAAGTATGAAACATTCTTGGAATCTAGAAATAATCAGTCAAAAATCTACTTCCTAATCACTCATAGATCTCAAGAAGAAAGAGTTTTCCACAAATATCGTAATCGAGAAAAATCAGCAGGTAAGATAATTAAAGATGAGAAAGTTCAGCAGAAACTTGTTCAAAATCAACAAGTTATTTTTAACAAAAATATTGAAGAAAAAATGAATTCTCGTACAAAGGCATTTGTTAATCTAGCTAAATCGTTATCAGAAGGAAGAAAAATTAAGTTTGAACAAGAATCTACTCATCAAGAAGAGGACGATAAAAAGGCCATCTATATCCAGTTCTTGGCAAATTGTTCTTATCAGGAAGCAATCAGTATTTCATCCTTATTAGAGAAAAGAAGCATAAAACATGTTAACCAACTCTCTATTAAGGAATTAATCGAAATCTTTCCACAAGAAAGAGCACAAATTATTTTTAATAATCTAGAAGGAAGGAAAAATCTTGTCCCAAATTAGTGAAAAGGCAGAAGAATGTTGGGAGATCGCTAAAATTCTTTTTCCGTATACAACAATGAAAGCTCCTCAAAAGAAGATCATCCAATCAATTATATCTTCAACTCAACCTCTGCTTATTTCTTCGCAGATAGGGGTAGGGAAAACAGCAGCACTTCTTACTTCTTTATTATCATTGAAAAAACCTGATGAGAAAATAGTTGTTTACGTAAGAACTAAAGCACAGATTGATGTTTTTTTACGAGAGCTATCCCTCATTTTTAACCAGATTGTAAAACATTGGGAAATACTTGAACCACATTTTGGTAATTTTCCAATATTTGTTCCTTTCCTTGGTAAAAACGAATTATGTCTGAAAGCGAAAAAAGATTATCCGAGTGAACTTTATACACACATTTGTAACTTAACTAGATGTCCTCTGAAAGCTAAAACACAAAGAGCAACAACAGAAGACATTTTAGAATCCGTTAAACGATTGTATGAATCTTTTTCCAACGTAATCTCTAAAGATGATATACTTACAAGTCTAAATTCAGATAGTTACTGCCCTTACTTCTTCTCATATTTCTTGATGCAAAAAGCTGATGTCATAATTACTTCATATCCATTTTTAGAGAATGCTGCTTTATTTGCACGATTCTTCTATAGCATAGGATCACGATTAGATAAGACTCTAATCGGAGTAGATGAAGCTCATAATCTGCATAAACCTATCAACCAAACTATCTCAAAATCATTTATAGAAAATGCTGCTAAAGAACTTCCTCACCCAATATATAATGAGATTCTAGAAGCTGTTGAAAACCAGAATATTATAGATAGTAACTATGATGAGTATAAACTAAAATCCTTAGAGGATGAGTTATTTTCTCTCCTTCAAACACAGTTAAGCAGAAATAGTCCTCCAGCATTCTATGCATATTTAGTTTATCATTTTCTACTTTCCGCTCAAGATAAGATTTTGTTATCTGATGGGCATAAATTATCAATAGTAAACATTCAATCTTCAGATACTCTCAAGAAATTTAGAGAGACTAAGAGATTAGTTTTGATTTCTGGCAGTTTTGAACCATTAAGATCATTTCAACAAATTTTCCAGTTATCCAATTCAAAGATGTTAAGAGTTTTTTCTCCTAAGGAGGACATTGAAAGTAAATATTACGTACTTATAAATCAAAAATTAAATGGAAAATATGACAATAGAACCCATGAATATTTTGTTTTGATTTCAAGCACAATTCAGAATATCTTTGAAGCAATCGATGGGCATACTCTAGTTTTTGTTCCTAGTTACAAATATATGGATGATCTGTTGAATGTAGGAGTTTTAGATGCAGATATTGCTGAAACAAGTGATTTAGATATAACAACTCTCCAAGCAATTGTGGCTAGTTCTGAAGAAAAAAAACTGATTCTCTGTGTAACAGCTGGAAAAGTAAGTGAAGGAATTGAATTTTCTGTTGATGGAAGAAGTTTGATTAAAGGTATTATTGTTAGTACTTTACCATTTCCACCACCCTCCCAAGAAAATCAAATAATTCACGATGACCTACAAAAACAATTTGGATCTAAAATTGCTAAAGAATTTACTGTAGTTATTCCTATGGTTCAAAGACTTGCTCAGAGTTTCGGAAGGGCTATTCGCAATGAAGGAGACAGAGCTGTTCACATACTTCTAGATCCAAGAGGAACAAGGTTTTCGCAAGAATTCAATTTTGAAAGACATAGTTCAGTAAAAGCTCTCAAAGAAAAAATAAGAGCATTTTTTGAGATTTGAATCCACCAAATATATTAGATTCAAATCTTTTAGATAAAACAGAAATAAAAGTTAAAAAGAAAAAGAAATTCAGATTAATCTAAATCAAAATTTCTTGCTGAGATTATTCCCATTACAGTTATCCCTGTATGGCAAACAATTGCATTTACAACCTTAAATGGAATAATTTGTTTAATTTTAGGTTCTTGAATCTCATCTATCATCTGACGGAATTTGTCATTTGCTTCACTAGGTACAGTTTCTCCATACCACAAAATAACCTCATCGTCTTTTTCATAAAATTCCTTGAATATATTGATCAGTTTTCTACAAGTTCTCTCACTGCCAATATCTTTGCCAACTGCTTTAAGTGCTCCATCAACTAAAGTGAGAACGGGATATGCATGAAGGGTATCTGCTAACAGATATTGTAATCGCCCTATCCTTCCACTCTGAAAAATATGCGTTAAGTCAGTGACGGTTAGAAGAATCTGAATATCATTATCTCTGAAGTCAATCAGTTGTTTAACTATTTCTTCTACTGATACCCCTTGGCGAGCAAGCTGAGATGCTTTTATTGCAACAACTCCGAGAAAATATGATGCACCTTTTGAATCTAAGATAGTTATTTCTGGGGTATTTTTGTTGTTTTTCTTAAACTGCTTAATTACACTTTGAACTACATTTATTGTTCCCGATAAAAGAGAGGATACATGTATCATAAGTAAATGGTCATGCTCTTTGTTAGCTTCCAGAACATCCAAAACATTTTGTGGAGAAGGCATACTGGTTTTTGCTGATTTTGAATTAGCTATTAAATCGTAAAAGGTTGAAGGAGAAGTAGAACCATCTTCGATGTATACCTTTTCGTCAATAATAGCGAACGCGGGTATTATGTCAATATCGTACTGTTCTACTAGCTCATCAGTTAGATTAGATGTTGAATCAGTTATTATTTTAATTTTCACGATAGTTTTTTGAATGGGAGGGATAAAAATGTAATGGCATTATATTCAGATAGAACAACAACCAACTTCTTGAAGGTTAGATAATTGAACAAAAAGATAATCCACTTGTTAAAAGCTTCTACAGTAGTATTAGGGTGGAGTCTAACTCCAGTAGTTGGGGATTATCTGATTGATCAAAAGGCTCAATTATCACCATATCAGCTAGCTTTTTTTAGATATTTCATTGCAGCTGTAGCTTTATTTGTAATTCTACAGTTTCAGAAAGATTTTGACAACAAACAAATAATAACTTCTTTGAAAAACAAGTGGAAAGCTTACATATTGGTTTCTATAACAGCCGCAGGGATGCCTGTTTTATTGTTTGTAGCGGTAAAAAATCCAGCTACTGATGGTTCTTCAGCTTCTTTCTTACTAAATGCAAACATCATTTTGATCCCAATAGTTGCTTTCTTCATATTAAGAGAAAAAATCAGAAAATCATATGCTATAGCTCTATCAATATCATTAGTTGGACTCTTCTTAGTAATTTTCGATGAAAGCTTGTTTGATATAGGAAACTTCACTTTAGGGAGCATATCTGGTAATTTGCTTGCTTTTGGTTCAGGCTTCTGTTGGGCGTTGTATACAGTCTTGCTTAAAAAATATTTTTCAGAGGACAATCCTTTGTTAGTTACGTTCTTAAGTCTTCTAATGGGAAGTTTTTATTTAGTTTTCTTTGCTTTTCTAATTCCTCCAATTGGAATGAGTTTAGATTTTCTAGGGATATTTTTGGTGATTGTAATCGCAGTACTTTCAACATCTTTAGCATATTCTTTCTGGTTGGATATCCTAGGTTATCTTTCAACGACTCAAACAGGAATGATTCAAGCTTTAGTTCCACTTTTATCCGTTGTCTGGGCTGTTTCATTTTTTGGAGATTCTGTAACATATATTTTTGGAATTGGTGCAGTTCTAATCATCACGAGCATGATCATCGTAGAAACGAGGAGAAAAGAACAACCTGAGATGGAAAATTAGTTTTGATAAAGGGAAAACTTTTTTTTCTATGAGTGTACTGTCTATATGTGAAAATATTATGAAAGAGTTCAAAGAAGATATTTGCATTCATAAAGACGACTTCCTAATTGTTCAAACAAAAGAAGTAGTATTCAATAACCCAGTAGTTTTTGTTACTTTTCCAACCCCTGGAATTGTTGGACCAATTATTGCTAGACAAATGATAAAAGACCTAGATTTAGAAGAAATAGGATTTTTCAAATCTGATTCTTTAAGCCCAGTAACTATATTCATGGAAAATATTCTCAGACATCCATATCTCCTATATGCTAACAAGGAAGGAACCATTTTACTAATTAATATTGACTATCCTGTTCCTCAAGAAGCATATCTAGTTTTGGCAGAAGGGTTGATCAATTGGATCGAGAAGTATGTTAAAGCAGATAAAATAGTCTGTCTCGATGGAATACCGTAAAACTGAGACCAGAAAAAGCTGTAGTCATTACAGCAGCAGAGAAAGAAGTTGCTGATGAATTAAAGAGTTATGGGGCAGAAATGTATGAACATGGAGTGGTTTTAGGTTTATCAGGAGCCTTTACAAGCGAAGCTTTACTCAGAAAGATTATAGGCATAGTTCTTATGACACCTGCAACTAGTGATTTTCCAGATCCCGAAGCAGCTGCAAATCTAATCAATGTTATCAATAATTATTTCAAATTCAACATTAATACACAACCACTTCTTGATGAAGCTGCTAAAATAAAACAACAGCTGGCAATGATCGCTGAAAAGCAACAAGCTATGCAAGGACCATCTTCACCCCCACCAAGAAGAATGAGAGAAGGATATATCTAAGGTAAGGTCAACAGATAGTTCTATTACCCAACCTTATTTCCGATGGTTCATTGCTTTTTATTTTATATTTCTGATGAGACCTTCATTGGTGCTTTTCATCTCTTTCATAATTGCTGCTAGCAATTTAGTTAGTTTATCTTTTCTTTCCAACAACTTCAGTAATCTCAGCATTTGATAATCTGCCGATTCTCCTAGTATATCATTTAGTAACCCTCTTGATAATCTGTGAACTGACTTACTTGTAATATTGGGGTTTATTTTGTGTAATGAAACAACATACTCTTTCCAAGTTTTTGTATATTCGCTAGTTTTCTCTTTACTAGCTTCTCTAATAAATTTAGTAAACAGATTTTTGCTTTTCTTTGAT
>JAUWEG010000027.1 GCA_030608385.1 Candidatus Heimdallarchaeota archaeon | reverse complement strand
GGGAAGAAATTTAGACACTTAGTTTAAATATAAACATGTCCAAAACAGGTTTTTTGTGTTAATATATGATTTTGTATATAATATTAATGAAATAAGGCATTCCTAAAAGTTCGAAATAAATCTGAAAAAAACAATCTAGTGTTAAAGAATAAGCTACAAATTCAATCAATGAAGATGATGTAAAATCAACAAAACAAATTGTGAAGGAATGTCATACATTCATTAAAATATAACTCACATTTATCGATAAATGGTGAACATTTCTCATATTGAGAACATCGCTATTTGGAAGTGATATCCATTCAAGTAAAACTGATCTCCTACCCAAAAGAAACTGATTTAATTGCTAAAATGGCTGCAGCAATCTGTTATTCAGGTGGTCATGATTACGAAGAAATAAGAAAAGATGCTGAGAGTAAACCTGCAAAATATCTTAGTAAAATAGTTAAGAATGGTCATTTATCTATTCTCGAACATAATATCTATGTTTTCTATATTTCTGGTCTAAGTAGAGTAGCAAGTCATCAACTAGTCAGAAAGCGTATTGCTAGTTATTCTCAACAATCACAAAGATATGTTGATGCAAAGAATTTCAAAGCTGTTATTCCTGATACAATTGAAAAATCACAATTCCTAGAACTGTACAACAAGAAACTTGAAGATTGCAGCAATTTGTATCAGCAGATGGTAGATGGGGGGATTCCGAAAGAAGACGCAAGATTCATTTTACCAGGTGCAACAACAACACAGCTGATGGTTTCCATGAACGCACATGCTTTAGTCGACTTTTTTGTTCAGAGATTATGTGTGCGTAGCCAGTGGGAGATCAGACAACTAGCTGTAGCAATGTTGGAAGAAGCCCAAAAAGTTTCTCCTTTGATATTCAAGGATTTAGGTGCATATTGTGATTTTTACGGCTATTGTCCAGAAAATGATAAATCATGTGGAAGAATTAAAACTTTGAAAGAACTTCTAAAATAAGGATAAGTGAGCATACGAATTTTGCTTCTTTAACTTATATTAATATTGTATACTATAATGAATAGGAGCAGTTATTCAATAAACTCAGGTTTCTCATCATCGTTATCTATTGGTACTGAAGTTTCATCCTTAATTTTCGGCAAAATTGCATTCATTCTTGTTAAGATAATTGTATAGAGGATTGCTACTACAATAAGTGAAGGACGAATTATGAATTCAGCTATAGTATTTGGGGGGATTATGAAATAAATTATCATTGAATATAAACCTGCAAATAAAATTAGAATCAGTATTGAAATTAAGGGCCAAAACATCTTTTTAATAAGTATCCACCACTTCTGAAGCACATCAAGCTCTTTAACAGGTTCGCGTTCAAAATCAGTTAAGGTTAAATTATCTTCATAGTGTTTCACTTGTTCCTTTGCGTAATCTCCAGTTGGTAAAATGTAAAATCTTTCTTGAGAATAGAATTCCAGAAAGAACATAGATAGGAGTAATCTCAAGGCTATGCAAATTCCTGCAGATACTTGGTAAATTATGATGTCAATTCTGCCAAGTGTATCAGGGAAAAACATGGAGTTTACATTTGCAAGTAATAGAGAAAATGCTGTACCAAAAATAAAGAAAATTCCGAAACTCAATTCATTTTTGAGATTCAAATCTCCTCCCTTGAATAAATCAATCATCAGGTTGAAAATGCCAATTATTAACCAGATTGTAAAAACATATACATTCAAACTTATAGCTGACTGTAAAATTATTATTGCTATTGCTATCACCCCAAATAGATGATGACAAAATACCATAATCTGAGAACCAGGTGTTGTTTTCTTGGTTTTTTTCCAATCATCCTCAAAGACTTTATCTCTTATTCTCATTTTATCGCCCTAATGCTTCTTGTACTAATCTATGTGATGGGGAATATTTATTCATCAACCTGTAAAGTGACAAAATTATGTTATCTTCATACCCATTAATCTCCACATAATCTCCACCAACTGAATATAGAATTCGTCTAATTTCAGCTTCTCTCTTATGATATTCATCTCTCACTAAACTAGGAAAGACATTATCTATGATATCTCTATATTCAATATTCTGAGCTTCATTAGCTATCCATTCAGATGAGGTAAGAATATTGAAATCCATAGTTGAAAAATTAACGAATATTACTCTGCTCCCCATAGAATGAAGCAAATGTAACCCTTGAAGTTTCTTTTTCAAATCACCTTCCAGATCAGAAAATATAATAGCTATTGAATGATTCAATTGATTGTTTCTTGTAAATTTCACAGCATTGATGAAGTTACTTTCAACCCCAAGGGGCTCAATGTCAAATAAATTCAGCATTAATCTCAATTCATTTCTCCCAACTTGAGGAACAATGAATCTACTAACATTGTCCCCATATGCAATCACTGCCAAATCATGGCTTGTCCCTCTGATGAGTGAGGAAACTTCAACAGCAGAAGATAAAGAGTGTTCAAATTTAGGACCAAACATAGTACTTCCTAAATCAAGGTATATTAGGAAATGAAGATTTCTTTCATCTTCATATTCTCTGGTAATCAATTTGTCATGTCTTGCAGTAGCAAACCAGTCTATGTGTTTTACTTCATCCCCTGGGAGGTAATCGCGAAGTGCAAAGAATTCATCGCCGCGACCTTTAACCCTTTGAGCAAATTCATGAACCATTTTAAGAAGAAGTTCTTTCTTTGTTTTCCATGGTATGTTGATACGTGGTCTTTGGGGAAGCACCTTTATTGCTGTAATTTCTCTCAGAATTCTTAGATTTTTGAACAGCTGTTGATGAGGTCCTACAGCTATTTCTATTGGTCCAATTTCTGCATTTCCTCTTCGAACTGCCAATAATATCCATACTACTTTCTGTGTTTGATTGGATTCTAATTTTAGATATAATTGATCAGGTATGTTGATACTTTGGAAGTGGTATGAAAATCGCAACGTGGTTTTAATCCTAATTGTTTTTTTCGAACAATTGGTCAGATTTACTGCAACAGCAAGTAAACCTCTACTCCTTAGATACTCTTTTGATATTCTCATATCAACATCAAAAGAAACATCTTGTGTTGTTAGGTAGTGAACAAATGCAGAAGCTATTACTAACCAGAAAAGAAGACCTGGAATAATTAAGAGATAGTTATCAATAGATAAACCTAGAATTACAGATAAACTTCCCAAAAGGATGAATATCCTTCCATTCTTTGTTAATTCAAAGATTTTTTCTTCTTCCATAGTTAACTTCCTCATGCTTAGGTTAAATTACAACTTCAACTTCTGACAGAATATTTTGGATAATTTCTGAAACCCTAATTTGTTCAATTTCAGCCTCAGGAGACAAAATCAATCTATGATTCATGACTGGAAAGAATATAGATTTGATATCATCTGGTTCTACAAAATCTCTTCCTCTTATTGCAGCAATTGATCTACTTAAAGTTAATAGAGCTATTGAACCTCTAGGGCTTGCGCCCAATGCTAGAGATGGTACCGATCTTGTAGCAACAACAAGTTTTGCTATGTATTCGATTATCTGATTACTCAAAATTACGCTACTTTCTATTTCAGCTGATAATTTTTGTAAAGTATCTTTTTTTGTAACAGTGTTTACGTCAGCAAACATTTTCTCTTTCTTTTTCAACAGCATAGATATTTCTCCTTGCAGAGAGGGAGGATAAACAGGTATTTTTACAAGGAATCGGTCTATCTGAGCTTCAGGGAGAGGATAGACTCCGGTACTTTCAATCGGGTTCTGGGTTGCTATCACCATGAACGGTTCTGGAAGTTTGTATGTTTTTTTTCCTGAAGAAACTTGCTTCTCTTGCATTGCTTCTAAAAGAGCTGATTGTGTCTTCGGAGGACTTCTGTTTATTTCATCAGTTAGAAGAATATTTGTGAAAACTGGTCCTTCAATGAAATTGAACGAACTTGTTTCTCTTTCATATATATTTCCACCAGTAATATCCGCAGGCATTAAATCGCTTGTAAATTGAATTCGTTTAAATCCTACTTTCATTACTTCTGCTAGAGTGCTTGCCATCAAAGTTTTAGCTATTCCTGGTACACCTTCTAGAAGAACATTTCCTCCACTTAGTAGTGAAGCAAACATAAGTTCAATGACATTTTCATTTCCAACAATTCTTTTCTTCATTTCGTCCATAATTTTACTGAAAATTTCTTTCGTTTCTTGTATTTGTGTCATTCATATCGCCTTCTTTTTTGTATGGTTTCCAACTTCTTAAACAGAAATAGGAATGTATCGTGATCTAATTTCTTTGTTAGTGCGAGCTCATAGAGCTCTCTCTCTTCCTCTTCGAATAGATGAGAAGGAACAAATTTCATCTTCTCTAGAATAAAATAATTATAACCCTTACTTGGATAAAGTTCATGTTGAAAATATAAATAGGAAAGAACTTTTTCCTCAATTGTTGGATTAATGGGGGATCCAAATGTATCAAATAGCTCTCTCCGTCTACTCCAGATTTTTTTTGAGATGAATTTCTTATAGGATTCCTTTGTTTTATATACTTCTCTAATTCTTGGAGTTAAATAATAAAAAATCAACAATAAAAGAACTGCTACAAAGATGAAATATCGAGTTTTTGACAACAAAATAACAGTTCCATATGTTTGGTTAACTATGCCTTCCGTAGAAGCGAAGGGCCACCTTTTATGGCTTTCTTCAAAACAAACTAAAGATTCTGAACCCTCAGAGTATGCTCCTATAAGATTTATTGCAAGATTAATATTATCGAATCCCGCAGTGTACAAATCATTAGAAAGGAAACTTACTGCAGAAATTGCGATTATTACTCCAGAACCTCTACTTATTGCTACAGCTACCTTGTAGCTTCTAGTATTTTCTGAGATTTGATTCCACATCTTATCTCCATTTCTGTCGATAAAAGTTGTTGGCTCAGTTGCAATTGATTGAACTTCAGTTTGTTGTGAGCTTGTTAAAACATAGAGAATAGCTTTCGCTTGAGCAAAACATAATGTTCCATTAACAGTTGCTGGTGAATGTGTGAAAATAAATTCTGGAGTGGGGTAGTAATTTTCTGTTTCTAATATCATAGAAGTGGATAGTCCTAAACCTAAATATCTTGCAAGATCATAAGAAGAACCTGACCCCACGAGCAGAAGAAGTGTTCCCCCTCGCCCAATAAACGAATCTATAACAATTTTTTCTGTAGATCTATAGTTTTTAGCCCCTCCTGCAATTACAAGAATTGAGGAATCAGGTAGTGTCTTTACTGGTTCGGTTGACAAGATAGTCCTAGTGGTATTAAATCCTCTTTCCTGAAGAAGTGAATTAAAGATAGACAGTCCACTTGGAGAAGTGTCATATATTGTATAAGGAGGAGGAGAACTAGTAATATTGATGCTTAAGGGGATTGTAACTATAACAAATATCAGTAAAGTTTGAATAACCATTTTAAAGAATGGCGAATATTTATTGGAAAAGAAAGCCTTTGAAAACTTCATTCTACATCACCTAGTTTTTTTATTTGAGATATCTGAATATCGATTCCCTTACCACTCAAATCTTTGATAGTTTTCAATTCCAGTATAAACTGTTCAAGATTATCATAGGTCATTTGAGAAATCCTATATCGTGCCACATAGAAGATATCTATTATCCATTTGAAATGGGGGAGGATTTCAGGTAAATCTAGAGATAAGGAAAATTCTTTTGGTGTAAGGTAAGTTTCCCTCTTAATTCCAAGAACCAATTTCATATTCTTATCCAATTGATGATATCCAAAGATTATGCCCTCAGCAAAATTTCCTTTTTTCAAATAATCTTCTAAAACATCAACTAACGTAACAATTTGTGTACTGAATTTTTGTCTTATTGTAGAAATTGTGGATTTGCTTTGTACTGAACTTGCACCAGTTAGACTCACTTCTTTCCTTTTTCGAATGTATAACATGAAAACCAATATTAAAATCGCAACTCCTATGCTTATAGGAAGTATGCGCGAAGAAATACTAGGTTTTTCAGTTTGCGTGATTCCACCATTTGAAGGAGTAGGGGGGGTAGCGGTTGGGTAAGTTGGTCCAGAAGTGGTTGAAAAAGGATCTGACGTTGTGTTGAAATTTCCAATATTTGTTGTAGTAAGCGTGCTAACTGGAATATCGTTAATACTTTCATAGCTTTCTTGAGAACTATTTAATAGGATGAAAGCAATTAAACAAACTACTAGAAGGAGAATTCTAAAATTAAAGTATTTGCTAATATCTTTAGACATTGTTTTCACCTTCCATAGAATCGTCAATAACTAACTTACTCTCACTTAAGAATGCATATATCCTACATAACGGCCAGTAATCAGTCAAGCAGATCTGATACTTATGCTCTGCTGTAACATAACCCAAATATGCACATTTGCCTTCAGCAAAATACTTGCAATATTTCTTCTCTGTAGATTTTAATAGGGTCTCTACTTTTCGATTCATATAAACCATAGATAATGCGTGGTATTGTCTATCTTCAGATTTAGGAGGTTTATCTAGATCAAAAACTGTTTTTACTGATAGAGGCATTTTTGGTTGTATTAGGTTAGAATAAGTTATTTTCGCTCCTTTCTTAGGGAGAAACATATTTATGAATAATTTACCAAATCGAACACCTATTACACCCCCTAGAGAACCAATAATTAAGAAAGATAATGAAAATACAAAAATGAAACCTAGATACCAAAAACCTGCAAAGACTCCCGAGATACTAGCTGCTAAAGAACTGAATAATATCACTTGCGAAAGATGTAGTGTAATGAACAGTAAAAATGTTATTACTGCAGAACTAAGAACTAAATCACGAGCTTCTTCTCCCCAAAAAAGTGCACAAATGATCCCGGCTAAAAAGAATGGCAAAAAAATGGTGAGCACATAATTGGTAATCAGAGAATCTATGTTTTGTGAAATGAAAGCGGATAGAAATGGGAGATAAAGAATTTCTTCAGGACTCCAAATAAGTCCATAGAATAATGAAAAATCATCTAAATAATATAATATCAAGCTGAGAGTAATTGATATAGCATAAGTGATAGCAAGATACGTTGAGGTTCTTCTAATCAAAACTCCTAGATACTCCCGTTTTCCCCTATTCTTTAAGGAGGGAAAGAATAGCTTATAGAGAAGATATTTGAAATCAAGCTTAAAAGGAGCAGGTTCCTTTTTTCCTGTTTTTGGTGTGGGAGGGTTGTAAGAAGCATCTCGTCTTTCCATATTATCACCTAAATTACTATAAGATTCGTCCCCCTTGCAGCTTTTATGATGAACCTTATGAACAGAACATCAAGTAATAGTATCAAACTAATACCAATCAATCCAAAGAAGATTTGATAGATAGATATTATCAAAAAAACGGCAAATATTGACAAGTACATGGTTGTTATTAAAAGAGAAAATGCAACAATGGCTGTGATGTTAATAGAAGCTAAAATCGATTTAACTCTGTTTTTTGAAGATCTGTACCAAGCAATACTAACTCCTAGAGCAATTATAACACTCAGGAGAAATATAGTATTCCCCAAGAAATGCAAGGAATTTTCAATTGTACTAAAAACAAAAGCAAAAATAATAATTATACCAACTCCTAAAATCCTAGTAAAGCCAACAGAAAAATGCATGTAAAGAGGTGGTGATGAGGATCCCATTTTTTCGTGCAATGTTGGAATATCTGAACCACATGCCCAACAATTTCTACTAAAAGCTGGAACAACTTGGTTGCAGTTTTCGCATTGAAGTTTAGGAAAAGACCAACAATTACCACAAAACTGTCCATTGTAAAGAGGATACCGACATTCAGGACATAGCATCATTCTTGTTGAGTCGTCAATAAGTCTCCTAACACTTTTCTTCTTCTTAATTTTCTTCTCATATATCGTGGTTTTCCCCTCATATTGTTCACAATCATTGATTCTATGTTCGCTATAACAACTAGGACAAATTTTCGGGACATTAAACAAAATCCAAATCGCAAAGAAACCAAAAATACCATAAGAAACGTAACCCATTAGTTGAAGTTGTGAAATAACGAATTTCTCACTAAAAACTTGAAAATTATAATTCCAGTATGCATGAAACCCAACAGAAACCAACAGAAACAGAAGAAAAATTATTCTTGAAAATAATTTCTTCTTGTTTTTTCTTGATATGAAAAGAAAACCTACTCCGAATGCAAGTAACATGGAAGTAACAGAATGTAAGGGAAATACAGTTCTCGTATTAATTAGTATATCGATTATTTCTTGATTATTTAATGCTGAAGTGAAATACCCTGTTGGAGGGTTGCTCAAAATAGAGAATGACAGGAACTGTTCAAACAAATCAAACCATGCGCCATAAAATGCCCCTAATAAAACAAAAGTTCGATGGGTTGGGATTAAATTAGTTACAATGTTCTTTTTTCCAACGCGAATTCTTGCATAGTTTCCAAGAAGAATAAGAAGCGGAAATATCTTAGCAAATTCCTCAATAAGAGGAATTATTGAAACATACAATACGGAATTAGCCAATTCATAAGTAGCTCCTGGTACGCCTATTGATGTTAAAATACTATTAAAAGAAAAAATTAGTAAAGTAGCTTTGTTCTCTATCACAGTAGCAAAGTAAGCTGTTAATGAAGCTGTAACTAATAACAATGGAAATATTTTCCTTATAACTGATTTTTCAATATCAGTACTAGTTATGGAGAAAAGAAAATAAAGACTGGAAACCCAAACTAGAAAAAATAGAATAATTACAAATATCAGTACAATTGAGAAATAATTTGATTTTGCATAATAACTCAGTAAAGAATAAGGTAGATACATCATACCAATCAAAACGCCAACTAAAAACAGTTTTCCTACACTTGAAAGACTGAAGATTCTATTGTGCAGAAATCTGCTAGGAACCGCTATAGAAGAACTACTCTCACCAACATCCTCCTCTGAAGTTCGAATCATTTCTATTCTCCTGAAATGGTTTAGCAGACACAAGAACTTTCCTGTTGAGAAATATAAAATTAATACACTTAAATCTATTTGGGGAAAATAAAATAGTTAAAAACGTAAACTTCACTTCCAAATATTAAAAAAATCCCGAATAGAGATACTTCTAAAGAGAGTGGTGTTTGATTCTTGTAGGATTTCTGAATTATTCGATTAAGGCAGATTCTGTAATGTCTCCAATTGCTTTGAATAGCCCAATGAAGAAGACCAATAGACCAACGATTAAACCAATAAACCATACATAGCCTACCAAAGACCCGTCGATTGTATAAAATCCTAATTCTGCGACTCCTCCATTAATTAAAGCTCCAAAAGAAATCAATGCAACAACTAACGGTATTAAACCAAGAAAGAAGAACAGAATTGATACCTTCAATGATTGTATTATGCTTACCATATGCAAAACCTCTGGTTTTTATTTTTAGGAATCTATGCCTTAAGAATCTTTTAAATGTTTGTTTACTGCCCCCTCAATTTCATGTTTAAATAAACTAAGATAAATTAATTAAAGTTTTTTCGTAAGCTTTTCTACTTTTTCTTTTATCTCTTGAATTCTACTCTTAGAACCAGCTAATTGATAATTTTGCAAAGCTTCAGCATAATATTTCAACGCCATCTCTGGTTTTTCGTCCTCTACAAAAAGGGCATTGTAGAAAGCCAGATGAGCTTTTATAATTGGTTCTTCAGAACCTCTTTCTTCAATTAACTCTACTGCTTTTTTAAGATATAATTTTCTACCAGAAATATGCTTTTCTGCAGCAGCTCTAGATATGTATGATTTAGCTTTACAATCCATCTCATCGGCTTTGTCATCCAGGCGCTGATAGGCGATAGCAGCTTGTTCAAAATATGATGCAGCATCTACAAACCTTCTTTCTTTCATCTGTTGTATCGCCATGACTCTAAGGATTTTAGCTTGTTGTTCAAATACTCTTTGATATTCAGTAATCATACCTAATCTTTGGTAAAAACCACCAGAACGACCTAGATAATTAGCTGCTTCTAATGCTTTGTTATATTTTATTGCACTCATTCCCAAGTATTCATTTTGTAGAGCTTTAGCCACGTCCATTTGCTTTCTATTATCTTCTTCTTTCAGAATTTCAATTGCAGACTCTGTAAACTTAGCAGCTTCTTTGTAGTTCTTTTGCTGAGCTGCTAATCGTGCTTTTCCCAATTCTTCATTTGCTTTTTCTTTGGAAGATTTTCGAGTTCCTTTAAACATTAAAGAACACCTCTCTTAGAAAGTTTACAAGCTAGATTAAAATTATAACGTTTTTAAATTACTGTTGGTGACAATCGACAGCTGTTTTATCTAAAAAGACGTCGTTCATCGTCAAATTGAAGCTCTTCAATACCAGAAACTGGAGATCTGAAATGTATCCCTCTTATAATTACAACAGGAATCATCTCTCCTGCTTGTCCCATCACTAGTTCTGCAGCTGAACAAACTTCATCAGCTAAAGCTACTATTGTTGATGTAAGTTCATACCCAAAAATATCTTTTCTTCCTCTTGAATCATCAATTACTGGAAAATTGTAAGAACCAACAGCCACATTGATCGCTCCACGTCTTAATGCCCTTCCGTGTGTATCAGATACAATTACAGACACGTCTTTCTTCAGAAAATTGGTTAGGGTTTTGTTTATTTCCATTGCTGATTTGTTGGAATCATCGGGAAGAGTAACCGCACTATTAGAACGGGCATTGGACTGATCAACGGCAGAATTCGCACAAATCCAATTATGTTTTGTTTTAGTAATAATAATGTTATTTTTCACTTTAAGAATCTTCGATGCTTCACTTATAATTAACTGGACTAGAGCAGGATCCTTACCAGTTTTTCTTGCAATGTATTCTGCAAAAGGAGAAGGGGAAAGTTTCGGTAAGAAATATTCATTACCTTCTGCTCTTGAGATGATAGTATGAGCAATTACAAAAACATCGCCTTCATTTATGTCCAGTTTTTCTTTTTGGAGAGAACTTATAATTAGAGCACCTATATTATCGTCTTTAGCTACAATTGGTAGCTTTAATGGTATTAATTCTACTCTTGTTATTTCTCTCACCTATTGAAATAAGAGTAACTGAAGGATTAATTAGTTTCGATAGGAGGTAAAGGTTTAGCTGTTTTCTTTTTAATTGATGACAATTTGAGAGCCGCAACTAGAACTTCAGACCACTTGTCTTGTTCTATTTTTTCAACATCTAGAACATTTTCCTTAAGAGCTAAATCAAACAATTCTTTTCCTGCTTGAGTACGAATAATGATTATATTACTATCATTATCAACACCCACATTCCCTATAGATATGTCTGCAAATTCAGCAGAAAAATCTTTACAATATTTACATCCTTCAGCTTTTGCTTCAGCACATTCTTTGATTTTTATATCAGTTGTTCCATCTGAACCCACAAAGAAAAATTTACCTCGAGCACAATCTGTTTTACTAAGTTCATCAGCACTCAAGCCAAGTTTTTGAGTTATGATATTTCTGAAATTCCTTGGATCATAACTACTCATACAAAAGAGACCAATTTTGTATTTTACTCGATAATCGGCACCTAAATTCTTCATGTTGATAGCATTTGTTAATGTATCAATATGACATGGTAATCCTACAACAGCTACTGAATTTTTCTGACTAAGTTTTATTGAAGTTAATTTTGTTAAAGCGGGATTTAATGTATACTTTGAACGTGCAGATTTTTTAATATCGAGCTCATTAAGTGCCAAAACTGGAACTGGGCTCAATAGATCAGTAATATGCCCTGTAACTAATGCGCTATCGATATCGCCCTTACTCATGGCGTTCAAGAGCAAAGTTGTCACTATACCACCGTTTTGAGCTTTTTCTCTGACATTCTCGAAGACGGAATGTCCTTTGTAAAGTTCTATTATCTCCCCCAAACTTGTATCATCATATTTAGGTTGTTCTTTTCGCTGTTTAAATCGCAGACATACATCCACACAAGCACCACACGAAATACATGCTCCAACTAATTTTGGTATAAGTTGTTCAATTGATATTACATATACAGGGCATACTGCTTCACATCCACCACAAGATACGCAATAACCTGGTTTGATTACTTCCCTATTCAACATTGCAAAATTGGCCCTTCTTTTCTTCTTTGGCTTTGATTCACTCATTTTCAATCAATGGCAAATTAGCAAATAAAAAAGCTAACGGTAGGACATTATCAAAATAATAAAAGTGGAGAAAAAAGAAATATATTAGAGTTCTTCAATTTCTTCTAGAATATATCTTGTGCTCCCAGTTTGCTGACTTTGAATTTCTAATTCTCTTTCGGAAACAATTTCCCTCTCTATTCTGTCTAAAGCAACAGCAAATGCACCAAAAATACCATAACCATCAGAACGAGAAACATAGGTCTTTCCTTTATTTGTAGAAATTCTCACTCTTACTTGATGAAGAATAGATCCACGAAACTTTCTTTTAGGAATTGCCTTTGCATGGATATACATTTGACCAGATGTACCAATTATGTCCGAATATTTCTTTACTATTTCAATTCCCATTTCAATAACATCTTTCATGTCTGAATCTTCAACATCTCCAAGAACTCTTAAATAGTAACCTTCAGTTTCTGGGGGCATTGAAACAGTTTCAAGTAAGTCGGTAGTTGTGATTATTCCAACAGGATGATTTTCTCCATCAATAACTATCAATGCTTTATGATCTGCTTTTTCAAGCTTAACTATAGCTTCTATTAAGAAGTCATTTTCAGTGCAAGTTGTAACTTCTTGAGTCATCAACTCCTCAACAGTTACTGAGAGTACATCTAGCTGTCCTGCTTTTCTATCACCTCGTTTTTGTTTTAGAGAATCTGATAAAATTAAATCAGTAGTATCGTGTGGGCTCATTATACCAACAAGCTCATTTGATTCATTAACAACTGGTGTTCTAGAGATGTTATTAGTTCTGCAAATGGCAATAAACTTAGCAACCGAAGTGTTTTTGGTAACTACAATAGGGTTTTGAGTCATCGCCTCTTTAACCTTTTTACTGCCAAAAATATCTTCTGAATCTTTTAACAAATCAATATCACGAATAACTCCAATAATATGACCTTCATCCACAACAGGAACAGAAAAAATCTTTTCAGATAAAAGCGCTCTTGCAATCACATCAGGAGTAGAGTCTTTATTAACTGTAGGCACACGTTTAATTAAACTTGATATTTTTGTATCAGGTTGAACTTTTGATTGATGTGTAACATACCTTTTGGTTAAGTAACCAAGAAACACATCTTGTTCCTCAAAAACCAGAATCTCTCTTGTTTTTTCTTTAAACATAGATGCAACATTTGATAATGGTTCAGTACCTTCAACTGAAACAAACTCTGTTATAATAGAAGAATCTTCGTCATTCATGCTAGCAAATCATCATCCAATCTTTATAAAATTATAGTTTTATGGAGAATTAAAAACAAATTTTATACCTATACAATGAATTAAAGTGAATATTCTTTTCTGAATTTCAACATATTATCTCCATATTGATGAGATAACCTACTTGCATGATGAAATAGCTTGTCTACATTGAAACCAGAAAGAGCCGAAGACTCAACATAATCAAACTTATGTAATTTGGTATATTCTAACATTACTTCTTTCTCAATAGATCTTGCTTCATTTAAGTCAAATTTATTTCCACAAACTACAATAGGTATATCTGGACATTTCGAGACAACTTCATTTACCCAGATTTCTATCTCATCAGAAGAGCTTTGATTGGTGATATCATAGACAATAACGGCACAAGTGGCACCGGCGTAGTATTTTGGACGGAGATAAGTAAACATCTCTTGTCCACCTGTATCCCATAGACTAAGTCTGATTGTCAATGGTTCAGTATATATTTCCTTAGTCAAATTTTCATTAAGTTGTTTTGGAGTTAAGGTTATAGTTTTTGTTAGCCAGCTAACTCCCAAAGTAGGGATATAACTGTGAATAAATGTGTTTAAAGTAAATCTTCTAGCCAATGATGTCTTTCCAACAAAAGCAGAACCAACGCATATAATTTTTTGTAACTGATTCATTTTCTTACCTCCATATTAAGTTTAAAACATCTTGTAGGATTCCCAATCCCATCATTCTATCCCATTCTACTCTTATCGTTGAAGGTGATTTTGATGCTACAATCTGTCGTAATTCTTTAATTCCTATCTTCTCTTCAATAAGATCCATTATTTCCTTTAGTAGAATTAAAAATTCTTTTTTTATTTCTATGGCTGTTCCTCTTTGAATATCTATATCACAGAAACTGAAACCTTCCTCCTCTTCCAAAGAAAATTTTTCTTTTATTAAGAATGTGTTTTTATCAAGAAAATCTCTTAGAGTGTCTTTTATTTCTTGCATAGAAACTTTTGTAATCTTCGATTCATTTTCAACAAGAAATAGTCTAATTCCTAACCAGATTGAATTCAAAATGTTCTCAAAAACTTCAATCATGTTCCTCTTATCAATATCTTCTATGTGTAAATCAAGTACATTCCACAGCATAAATGAATGTGATAATGATTCAGAGATTTCTCTTCTCTTTATTCCTTCAAGTTCATGTAAAAACTCACTAGCGCTTTTCTCATCTTTTATTTCGAAAGCGTTTAAGAATAATTTCATAAAGAAGAACAGTTGTGATGAAATCATTTCAGTGGAATAATTTGGAGGACTAAGGAGAATAAATAAGAAAGAATATTTACACATGAAAATTACTTTGGATTTGGCAAATTGGAGTACTTGTAATTCCTCTAATAGTGGTTGTTCTTTAGAACTCATATAGAAATCTAATAATGTTTTAACAATAGAATCAACTTCTGTTTCGTCTGCTTTGACAGAAAGCGGTCTACAGAATAAGATTTCCATCTCTTCTTTGTTAATAATATAGAAGCCCATCAATTTACGAACAACCCTTCAATATTCAACATTGTATATTTATACTTAAAAATTTGTTTAATATCATAGCTAGTCAAAGAAAAGAAAATATAATTAAAAAGAAATAAAAAAGAAGAATCTTTTATGTAAAACCTATTTTTGGGCTAGCTATTTGAGTTGGTCGCTTAAACTTCTCTTCAATTTTGTCATAATATTTAATGACATCTGGAGTACAGGTTGGATGTATTTTTTTAAGAGCTGCATCGAAGTGACCCATATTAACGACCTCGATATCAAATGATTCCCTTAAAGCTAACATTCCTGCTTCTCTGCACAAAGCCTCAATATCACCACCTACAAAACCGTCTGTAGAAGATGCTAATTCCTTAAGTGACACTGTAGAATCTAGTGGCATATTCTTTGTATAAACTTTGAATATTTCCAATCTTCCTTTCTGATTTGGAGGATTTACATAAATCAGCCTATCAAAACGTCCAGGACGAACTAGAGCTGGATCAATGATATCTGGTCTGTTTGTAGCTGCTATAACTACAATATCCTTCAGCTCCACTAATCCATCTAATTCAGTCAGAAGTTGACTGATGACACGCTCAGTTACATTGCTATCAGAAGACATTCCACGTATTGGAGTGAGTGAGTCAATTTCATCAAAAAAGACTATTGAGGGTGCAGCTAATCGAGCTTTTCTGAACACTTCTCTTATAGCTTTTTCACTTTCTCCTACCCATTTTGATAGTATTTCGGGTCCTTTAACAGAGATGAAATTTGCTTCAGATTCTGTTGCTATAGCTTTTGCTAGTAGTGTTTTACCACAACCAGGAGGTCCATAAAGTAATATGCCTCGAGGAGGTTTGATACCTAGTCTCTTGAAAGAATCGGGTATTGTCAAAGGCCACTCAATTGCTTCTCTAATTTCTTCTATAGCCGATTTTAATCCACCTACTTCTTCCCAAGGAACATTTGGTGATTCAACGAAAACTTCTCTTATAGCTGTTGGAGTAATCTCTTTGAAAGCTAGAACAAAATCTTCATGTGTTACTTCAAGTTGATCTAAGACTTCTGAAGGTATAGTTTCTTCTTCAAGATTAACCGATGGTAGAACTCTTCTTAGAGTCTTCATAGCGGCTTCTCTACTTAAAGCTTCCAAATCCGCTCCCACATAACCGTGAGTCACATCAGAAAGTTTTTTTAATTCAACATCTTGTGCGAGAGGCATGCCTCTTGTGTGGATGAGCAAAATCTCTTCTCTACTATCTCTATCAGGAACATGGATTTCTATTTCTCTATCAAATCTTCCAGGTCTTCTCAGCGCAGGATCAACCGCGTTTGGCCGATTAGTAGCCCCTATAACAATAACTTGCCCTCGAGCAATGAGCCCATCCATTAAAGCTAGTAATTGAGCAACTACTCGTCGTTCAACTTCACCAGTAACATCTTCTCGCTTTGGTGCAATAGCATCTAACTCATCTATGAAAACTATACTTGGTGAATTATCTTCCGCATCTTTGAAAATACTTCTCAGACGCTGTTCTGATTCACCATAGAATTTAGACATAATCTCTGGACCGTTTATCACAATAAAATGAGCTTCTGATTCGTTAGCTACTGCTCTTGCGATCAATGTTTTTCCACAACCAGGAGGCCCGTGCAGTAACACACCTTTAGGGGGATCAATTCCTAGTTTTTCGAATAATTGAGGAAATTTAAGCGGAAGCTCTACCATTTCACGTATTTTTTGAATTTCTTGATGGAGTCCTCCTATGTCTTCATAAGAAATACTTGGGGCAGTTTTTGCGCCTTCAACTAATGGCTTTTCAGCTACTTTGAGTTGAGTACCTTCTGTTACTACAACTATTCCGGAAGGCACAGTACTAACTACGTTAAAAGGTATTGCTCTTCCAAGGATTGGAATTAGTACAGTATCTTTTCTTGATAATGGTTGACCTAACAATTTTCTTTTAACAAAATTTTCGAAGCTAAAATCAATATTGACTGACATTTGTTCAGGAGCAAGAGTTACTTGTCTAGCAACACTAACTTTTGCTTTCTTGACGACTACTTTATCACCAAGAGAAACTCCTGCGTTTCTGCGAATAACACCATCACATCTAATTATCTCTTTTTTGAGATCTTCAGGATATGAAGGCCATGCTACAGCTGTTGTTGAACGTTTTCCAACTATTTCTACAATATCTCCAGTGGAAACACCAATTTTGGACATAGCCATGCTGTCTAATCTAACCTTACCTCGTCCAACATCTCTTTGTTTAGCTTCAGCTACCCTTAGGGTAATTTCTTTTTCAACCATCGATAATTCCTCAGACTGTGGATTATTTTTTAACTATTTTTTGATTAAATTGTAACTATATAATGGTTTGTTTTCTTCCTAGTTAGCAATAAAATATAACTAATTAACTATATATAATCATAGAATCTTTTAGTGAAACAAAAATCAAGCAAAAATAGATAAAAAGGAGGTTTGATGGCTAAAACTAGATTCTAAATGTTAGTTTTAATGCCCCTTCTTTACATGCATCAATACACTCACCACAATTGATGCACATCTTATTCGTGATATCTTTATCATACGTCAGAATAGGGACCTGAATTGGACATGCTTTTTCACAACTATCACAACCACTTGTACATCTGTTCTTGTTTATTCTCAGACCAAATATACTAAATCGACTGAAAAGTCCTAGAAGTACACCTGTTGGACATAGCCATCTACAATAAGCTCTTGGATATACTGTGATTAATCCAAGCACAATGATGAAAATAATTATACGTAAGAAGAATAAGAATTTCCATTGACCTATTTCTGCTCCAAAAGTAGCATTTTGCATCCCCCAATATAGGTAATAATACAAAGTTGCAAAAAGTGTTGAGGAAGGGTCGAAGGTGCTAAAAGGCATATCCTTACCCGCTCCAAATGTTGTCTTTACACCACTATTATTGAATGTGAGACCAATTATGAAAGACATTATTAAGATAAAAACAAGAATTGTTGTTCCAATTTTACCTAAATTCTTGTTAGTTGGACGGGATACACGCTTTTTCTTAATAGGAATCAGTCTAAATAAATCTTGAAAGAAACCAAATGGACAAACCCACCCACAAGTAGTTTTTCCAAAAATTGATCCAAATAGCAAGAATACAGAAAGTGCTAGATATGGAAATACCCATGCTGTAAGAAGATATTGTAGAGCTTCAAAAGCATTCCAAACTGTGGAGAAGGGACCACCGGTTGGAAAAGCTATTGGAAGGAGTATTGGAAGTCTTCCTATTCCAAAGATTAAACCATTAAGAAGTCCAAACATTATAATTTGTACAATTGTCCTAATAACCCTAATTCTATGATCTTGAATAGGCCTAAATATAGTCGAAAGTATAGGTTTTATTTGCTTTGTAGCCATTTCTAATCACTTATCCTATCCTGTTATTGGATTTGGAAAACCAGTTACATATGTACTCAAGAAATCTTTCATTACAAAGTCAGTAAATGAACTGATAGCTTCGTACTTCAAAATTTGACCTTGAACTATAGCAATAATAAGAAAAATTATTCCTATAGCTAAAAAGAACATAAGGTATATCCTATTTCTTGCATTCATGATGACTGAAGACGTCAAAAATTACACCTATTAAAAATTTTGCTTTACGTGAAGTCTTTTCTAGGATTACAAAAAAACTGCCCTAATGATAAAAAGTAATATTAATAATAGTTTTTTCTCAATCACAAGGCATTTAAACAGATACATGAAAATGTATTTCATGAACAAAAACGGCACTTGGAAGGTTACACCACTTAAATCGTGTATTCTAGCAATCCTCGAAAAAAGAGGGGGTGTAATTATAGAAAACGATTTAGAGAACTCATTAAGAGATATGTATGGAGACTTTTCAGAAAGTGAACTCAATAAAGCTTTAATGACACTAGAAAATCAAGGCTTGGTCCATGTTGGTTGGATATCAAAAACTAAACGTAGGATTCAAGCGATGACCAAAGACATGCACTTTTTAGCTGTCGGAGAAGACTAAAATAACAAAATAAAATATTAGAATTTCATCTTGTTTCGTTCAATTGTTTTGTGAAAATAGCTAGATATCTATTAATGACATTGTGTTTTCGTCCTATTTGCAAAGGGAGAGAAACATGGAAAAATTTACTTGATTCTTGATTGATTAAGGAACACTGACTAGCAATTTTTTCTATATCGGGATGCACTTCAAGTTTATCTGAGTAGTGATACACTGGAAGTATGAATATAATTTTCCCAGTATCCTTTAGAAAACTGGAACCCTCTCTCAGCACTCTGATGTATAACTTTTCGAGAGTTTTCATAGTTTCTCTAGCTTCTTCAATTGAAGGCAATTGCTTCAAGAAAGGTCCAAGATATGGTTCGGTGACAATAGCATCAAGACTTTTCTCTTTCAAAATTTTCCCCAAATCTCTTGAATCTTGACTATATACTACCCATTTGTCCTTCATTTTCGCTTTTGCAGGGTATTGAAGACTGAAAGCATTGAGATTATCCTTAGAAGCTCTGAAGCATTTAGGGTCTTTATCCACACCTATTGTCTGCATTTTTCGTTTAAGTGCTTCAATAAGTATAGTACCTGTTCCACAGAATGGATCTAGCAATAATCCATCATTAGAAACCTCAGAGAGAAAGACAAGCGTTCGAGCTAGTTTAATTGATGTTCCATGAGTAAAAAGTCTTGTTTGACGCCTTTCATCTTGTTTTATATCTAGTAAAGGATTAGTAACCCATTTTGTTATACCAAAGATAAGTTTGGACTTTACACTAAAACTTGTTACTTCCAATCCTCTCTTAGGAAAATTCTCTTTGTAAAACTGAAAAGGTGTTAACTCTGAATAGGTTTTCTTCATTCCAATAATCTTTGTTTGAATCTTCACTTCTTTTGAATAATTTATGATTGTTGTTCTTATGAAATTGATAATCCTATTACGTAACGCAATATTTTTTGCTTGAACATCCAAAGCAATTTTTAATGATTTATTTTTCTCAGATGAAAATTTTTCTATGTTTATGATTAAATGATCTTTTAGTTTCAGTTTCCAGATGTCTTCCCTATCAATATTCACTTCAGAATTTAGGTATCCTGCTTTTATTATGCTCCCCGTATTGTCGAGAATTTTAAAGAATTTTGCAAAATTATTTCTGTTTAGCTTTAATAGAATATAATCCATCCATTCAGTGAAAGCAACATCTTCTACACCTAATTTTTTTAACAAAACAGATAACTCCAATTTTGATAAATCCTTGTTCGAACCAAGTTTAACAAAAGTTGTGTATTTAGAAGACATTTGAATCATCAACCAAAAAATGCGTCAAGACTTTTCTGCTTCAAAGCAGTTTCTTGCCCTTTCTTTGCTCTCTTGAGAGTATTAATTACTCTTTCTTTTGCAAATCCACGCTCTTCACATAGAAACTCAACTGCTCCTTCAACATCTATTGATTTGAATTTTAGGTTAACGTCTTCAACTAGTGGAGGATTTAGGAAAATGTCTCTTATTGCTTCATAATCAGCATCAAACTCTATTTTGGTTTCATTTTCCAGAACTGTTTCCAAGTTCCCATATTGTTTAATATATTTGTAAGCTGTTTTGGGCCCAACTCCTTTGACCCCATCTGGATTGAAGTCTGTACCAATTAAAATTGATAAATCAATAAGCTGTTCTCTTGTGATATCAAGTGCTTGAAGTAAATCTCTTTGATTGAAGAGTTCAACATTTATGGTAGTGAACCTATTAGTTCGAGGAAGTTTTCTTCTTCCAGATAAAGTCAGGTTCCTTATCAAAATAGGAGAACCGAAAAGTAAACTGTCATAGTCCTGAGATGCGACAGCATAAACTTTGTTTTTTCTTACTAAATATGCAGCTTGTGATTCACCTTCTTGAGGTGATTCAACTACAGGAATTCCCATTAAGGATAGAAGTTTCTTACTATCCTCAACCATAGGTTTTGTAAGCTTACTAGTTCTTTGGGCTACTGTACGGGCTCTTTCCATATCACCTCTTTCCAATGCTTCTTCAAGTTCTTCTCTAGCTTTTTGTTTGACTGCAGCTCTTCTTTTAATTTCCTCTCTCTTCAGTTGGGATGGTTTTCCATCAAAAACATAAACTAGCTGAATTCCTTTTTCAATCAATTTTGCATTTCTGTATAATAGACCAGATAGATGACTAGTTACCAATCCTTCTGAATCTGTTAAGAGACCTCCATCATATCCACGAATAGAAGCTAAAAACTGGTAGATTATATTATAAGCATCCACTGCTAACTTCTTTTGTCTCAAATGATCTAAATCGATGGGGGTTCCTTGAAAAAGATCGCTTATTTTTTTGACACCCATAAGTGTTCACCTAGCATGTTAATTTCTATATTTTAGTTAAAAAACTTGCCTAAAAGAAGAAAATTAGCCATATTTCCCAGTTAAGGGTACAAATGCAACTCCACCCATTTTTTTCTCCGAATATTTGTCTTCAGATTCTCTTTTTATTATAACCAGTTCTTGGTAAAATGTTCTTCCAAGAGGTAAAACGAGAATCCCACCTACTTTCAGCTGCTCTAACAAAGGAGGAGGCACTCTTTTACTAGCCGCTGCAACAGAGATAATGTCATAAGGAGCTTCTTCGAGATAACCCAAACCACCGTCTGATTGAATAATTGTTACGAGATTAGAATAACCTGTTGTTTCAATATTTTTTTTAGCAAACTCAGCAAGTTCAGGAATTATCTCACTAGCATAAACATGACCAGGATTAGGAGAATTTTTTGGAGCTACCATTTCTGCGAACATGGCAGCATTATATCCACTTCCAGCCCCAACTTCAAGGGTTTTATCCCCTACTTTTGGATCAGTACATTTAGGAGAAATATAAATCATAACCATGTGGATTGCACTAATTGTTTGTCCTGAGAGAATAGGTAGGGGCGTATCCACGTAAGCTCTGTTTCTATGTTTTTCTAATACAAATTCTTCCCTATTAACGTTCATGAAGGCATCTATCATCATATTTGTAAAAGAAATATCGTGAAAACGAAGTTTAGAGAGGACCTTTTTCTTCTCTTCAATTATGTTTTCATCAACTGTCATTAGAACCAACATGAGTACTGATTCGATTAATTTCTAGAAATTTTTAACCTTAATGTATATTTTGGTTAATTGTTATTTTTAACATTTAAAAAACTATAAGAACCAGCCAGAAAAACATTTCTTGATATTGAAAACTATCATAAGTTTTTAAAAATGATTCATAATATGTATATAATAGAATTAATATCTTGAAAGAAAATTAATTAAATTGGTACCGAATTAAAGGAGAATATCGAATGATATCACAAAAACAATTTGAAGAGACTTTAAAATCCTTAGAGTCGCATCCGGGAGTAAGGGGAGTAATAATTACTAGTAATGATGGACTACCAATATCTAGCACACAAAATCTTAGCATGGAAATGAGAGAAAATGTGTCAGCTCTAGTTGCATCACTTGTAGGTAGGGCAAAGGCAGTAGTTACTGAGCTAAATGAAGGAGAATTGAATTTCTTCACCCTAGATACAACTCATGGAGAAATTTTAGTTGCTCCTGAAAATGATTATGTTCTAATTGTATTGAGAGAAAAAAGTTAAGAAGACCTTACACACGGAGACATCATTGAAAAGTTGATGAGGAAAAGATGAGAAAAGACGCGTCAGGAAAAATGCATTTTAAGTTGGTCTTTGTAGGACCAAGCTTAGCTGGCAAGACTACACTACTGAAGAAACTTCATACCGACGTTACTGGAATAAAGAAGGGGGGACTAAATAGCATAGAAGATCCATCAGGAAGAACTATCTATTTTGATTTCAGTCCTTTTATGGCAACATCTTCAGTGATACTAGACATATACACAGTAGCAGGACAAAGAAGACATAGACATCAAAGGTCTCTGGTGTTAAAGGGAGTGGATGGATTACTATTTGTAGCAGACTCATCCCGAGCAATGTTAGCAGATAATGTAGAATCTGCTGAGGAACTGAAAAATGAACTGGGAGATAAAATTGGAACAGAAACTCCTATTGTTATTGCACTCAACAAGAGAGATG
>JAUWEG010000149.1 GCA_030608385.1 Candidatus Heimdallarchaeota archaeon | reverse complement strand
GCTTGCCCTTGGATAGATGAAGAAAAATATTCCTTTGAAATCAAAAAAAGAGATATCGTAGAAGATACTAAGGAAATGTAATATTTCTATTCTGCTATTTTTGATATATATCAAGTTATATAACTCACACAAAATGATTGAACATATGAATAGAGTATTTATGATTTTAAGTTCTGCTGATTTAGTGGTTCATGATGAGTTAAGCTTTAAGTATGCTTACAATGCAAAAAAACAAGGTTGGATGGATCAAGTTAGAGTAATTCTCTGGGGACCAACAGAAAAAATAGCTGCTGAGAATAGAGAATTTCAAGAACAGATTCGTTTACTTCTTGATGCTGATGTAGAGGTTATTGCTTGTAAAGCTTGTAGTGATAACTTTGGGGTTAGTGAAGAGTTAGAGAAACTTGGTATTGATGTTCAATACGTAGGAACCTATGTAACTGAAATGCTAAAGGATGGTTGGTATCAACTCACTTTCTGATTTTTAGTCGTAGAGGTGACCTTGTAAGATAGCTAAAGTTGAAGTTGTATAGACTCCTTTTTGAATCCACTCTTCAATCAATTTTAATGATTCTTCCTCGTCGACACCTTCTATTGCATCAATTACCAAATAGATTTCGAGATTTCCAAAATTTAAGAACCCTTCAATTGCTGTTCGTAAGCCGAAATCTATTGCTACTCCATAAATTATTACCTTCTTTGGTTTAATTATTCCTATCAAAGGCATTAAATTAGGGTTGGAAAAAGCACTAAATTCTGCTTTTCTAAATATTATAGGGCCTTTGGCTTCTAGAGCTTCAAGTAATTTTTTTTCAGGATATTTAACAGGGTCAATCCAGTTGGTTAGATCTGATCTGGTTTCTATTATCTTTTCTTGACCTGGATCATTTTGCATACAGTGTGGTGGAAATGTTTCGGAAAAATCAGGTTTCTCTTTGTCTATTTCAGGGTCTGTATCTGAATGAAAATCAACTGATCCAAGAATTCTAATATTGTTTAATCTTGCATATTGAGTGAGTTTTTCCAAGTTTTCTTTGAGATTTTTTGCGCCTGGAACGTAAAGCTTCCCATCTTGTTCCATAAAATCTCTCTGAGTGTCTACATCCCAGAATATGATTTCCATTGTCATTTAAATCAGCTTCAACTATATATTTGGTAACTTAAAAAGATATTTGGAATTTGTTTATTTTCTATTTCTTTCTTAATCCTCTGATATTCGGCTTTAATTCTGCAAATGGTATTGCTCCTTGTCTAACAATTCTAGGTGGTTTTGATGAAATGTCTACAATTGTTGAAGACTGACCGATGTTTACCCTTCCTCCATCAATAATGTAAGGGATTTTACCATTGAAATAGTTTAGAACTTCTTTAGCCTTGGTTGCGCTTGGTTCCTCGGAAAGGTTAGCACTAGTTGTAGCTAATGGCGTGTGTGCGATGTTAATTAACTCTTGCACGATTAAGTTATCTGGAAAACGAATTCCTACAGTACTTTGTCCAGAAGTTACTGTGTCATTTACTGTTGAATTCTTTTCAACTATTATTGTTAAAGCTCCTGGCCAGAACTTTTCTGCTAGAGTGAAAAACAACGGTTTAATATTTTTTGCTAAATCATATACTTGATCAACACTCGATATTAATACATTGACTGGTTTATTAGTTGGTCGTCCTTTTATTTTGTACAATTCCTTAACCGCTTCCTCGTTGAAAACATCGCATCCCATCCCATAGATTGTATCTGTTGGAAAAGCAACAATTTGACCATCTGTAATTGCACTAGCTACATCCCTGATTTTGTTCAAGTTTAATTGATCAATATTTACAGTAAAAACTTCTGTTTCCATAGTTTATCACATTAGTTTATGTGTTTACATTTATCCTCTTCTCCTTAAGTATTTTCCTTACTTATGATTCACAAAAAATTTAACATCTTGTAAAGTAAATGTATTTGAAGATAATGCCTCAAAATCATCAAAAAACAATTTTAATTGCAGCTCCAGGAAGTGGAATTGGGAAAATTGTAACTGAAAAACTTGTTAAGGATTACTTTCGAGTAATAGGTATCGGAGGTAAAAATAGCAAAGAATTTGTTGAAATTCTTAATCAAAATGATTATTCTATAGACTTTGTAGAGTGTGACTACACTTCTGAAAGTAGTGTTATTGAAGCTTTCAATGAAGTAAAAATTCTTACTCCAAAAATCGATGGTTTAATCATTTTTGTTGGAGGAAGTTTGATTAGTAAACCAATTGAAGATGTAAGTTACAGTGACTTTAGAAAAGTTTTAGCTGTTAATCTTGATTCAACCTTTCTAATGGGTAAAGAGGGTTATATGTGGATGCAAGAGCAAGGAGGAGGAAATATACTCTTTTTTGGTTCAACCACGGGATTAAAACCTTCTAAAAAGAAAATGCCTTATGGAGTTGCTAAAGCTGCTGTTCACAACTTAACCTTATCGTTTGCTCAAGAAGGAGCAGAGCATAAGATTGTCACAAACGCAATTGCTCCAGGATATGTAATGACTGACCGACACATTGATGAGCTCCAAAATAAAGCGCTAGAATCTGGTGATTCATTTGAGGATATTTTACTTAAGATTGAAAATAAAAATCCTATGAAACAATTACTAAAACCTGAAGAAATATACCCCCTCATCAAATTGCTCTTAACTACAGACCACATTCAGGGTCAAGTAATTAGAATAGATTCTGGTCAGATCTTGGGTTAAAACTTAACGCTTGTAATTTTTTGGTTTTTCCCCACAAACAGGACAAGCTAAACCATATCTGAAGAAAGTATCATGGTCTTTTTGACACTCTAATAGGTCTTCTTTGGGGGTTTTTGCAAGAGATTCTGCAATCCGTTCTTCATACTCCTCTCTATTAAGCCATTCACCTCTTCTCATTAGTTCGGTATAAGGAACCCAGACTAAATATGTAAAAGAAACAGGTACTATTCCTTTTTCTTCATGTTCCTCACTATAACTATCTGTATAATCTTCCAGAAGAGTAACAATTTGATTCAGAATTTTTTCCATATCTTCTTGAGTGAACTTGTAAATAACTCCAGGAGTTACAATATTATTACGCAACCTAAGAGGGTTCATCCAATCCGGATACCAATCTTCAGATTCTTCAACTTCATTTGTAACAAGTACTCTATCTTTGTGTAATAAAGCAGCATAATGGGACAGTATCCCTCTAATTTTGAGTAAATTAAAGAAAGTAAACTTCTTATGAGGTGCTCTGAATCCTTCATGATGAAGTTCGTCCAGAATAAGTCTGAATTCGTCATAATAGATTCTCGGTAACTTGTATACTTTCTGTTTAACTCTTCTTCCTTTCTCATTATAGATGATTAATTCATCTGTTTCAAGTAAGTCAAATTCCTCAGATTGAAGAATTTTGAGATTATGATAAACAGAGCTAAGATGCATATTTAAGCTAGAAGCAATGTCAGCTGCAGTAATCCCTAAAATGGACTTTCCATCTAAACTTTCATATTTTCTGTTTGAGAACTCTGCATCAAGGATAATAGACCAGACATCTATAGCTGTTGAATATCTCCTGTCTTGAGCTATCTTAAATATCTTTTCCAGATAGACTGTTCCAGTTGATATTGAGTTCTCTTTATTTGCCATTTTTTTTTCTTTCCTTATTTTGAAGTATATATCTTTATAACACTAGACTAGTCTATTTATTTTATGTTGATACCCTTATTAAACTTGCTTTAAACCGTTTTTCATCCTTAAATCCAAGTCATCTAATGATCAATTCTCAGTCAAACCTTCTTCGAAATCTTTTCTTGGTTCTTTAGCAGTATACTTGAACATCCAAAAAACTATGTATGAAAGCACAACACTCACAATAAGAAATACTATTGTACCTAGGACCGCATTCAAGACATTAACCATTCTATTTCAAACAACAAAAGTATCAGTTGTTTATATCTGTTATGTAGTTTAGTTGCATTTCGTGTTTCTTGGAAACTTTAAATAGGGTCCCTTTATAGTACTCATATAGGTGAGTAAATGAGATTTCCTTGTGAGTTTATAGCATCATCATTTTTACCAAGTTTAAGAATAAGAGTGGCACATGAGTTGAGAGATAAAGGATTATCCCAAAATAGAATAGCAGAGATATTAGGTGTTAAACAACCCGTAATTGTCTCCTATCTACAAAAGGATGTTTCAGAAATAGGAGATAAAAGAGTCAACCCTCATCTAGAAACACTTTCAGCAGCTGTTTCAGAGATGCTCTCTTCAAAACAATCACTAGATTATGTAATGAGAACAATTTGTACAAAATGCAAATCTCTAAGGGTTAGTGGTCCTATTTGCTCTATTCACAAGCAGATGCTACCAGAAATCAGTAACATTCAGAATTGCAACATATGTTTTGGATTTGATACTCTTCCAACTATTGCTTCAAGATCAATAATTCTCCAGAATCTAAATGATACTCTAGAAGAAATGAAGAGTGTTAAAGACCTATATCAATGGATACCTGAAATAGGCGCTCAATTAGCTCATTGTGAAAAAGATGCTACTGATTTGGATGATGTAGCTAGCTTTCCAGGAAGAATAGTTAAGGTGAAAGAACAGATTACAAATGTTAGTCCTCCTGAGTTTGGGTGTTCTAAAACTTCATCTCTTCTACTCCTTTGGATGAAAAAATATCGTCCTGATGTTCAATGGATTCTGAGTGTTAAAACAAAAGACGAACTAAAAGAAATCTATCTTGCAAAGAAGATTAAATTTATTGAAACAGAGCATCTAGATATAGCAAAAAAGCAAGTTCTCTCAGAAATAGAAAAAAACAATAGAATAAAAGATGTGCAAGTTTTAGTCGATAAAGCGAGTCCAGGATTTGAATCAATCTCTTATTTGTTTGCCAAAGATAAGAGGGAATTATTTGACTTAATTGGCATTCTACCGAAATGATATAGCTCACCTATATAGTGACCCTAATATTTAAAATCTCTCTCACATGTATTTATGTGATAATATGAGAAAGATCTTCACATTTTGTTTAGTCTTTATTATGCTTTTTGCGTCCATTTGTAGCGAATCTAAAGCTTTGAATCATGCAGTTGAAGATTATTCCTTAGTTATTTATACTTATGATTCTCTTCTTGCTGATCCTGGATATGATTTCATTTCTGGATTCTCAAATTATAGCGGAATTCTTGAAGAGGATATACAAGTTATACTATTATCTGATGCAAATTCAATAGTCACTCAAGCTGCTCTAGAAAAGGATAATCCTGTAGCAGATGTTTTGATTGGAATAGATAATGTTCTAATATATACTGCAAAAGAAGAAGAGATTCTCCAACCTTATGATTCACCCGCACTATCAAACATATCGCAGACGATTATAGATAATCTTGATTCTGAGAAATATGTCTTACCTTATGATATGGGAATAATAGCTTTATGGCATTCTGTAAAAAGAATTAATACAACAACTAATCCAGAGTTAGCTAATCTGACATTACAAGATATATTAGATTATGATTTGGATAAGAAACTGGTTGTTCAGAATCCTAATTTTAGTTCCCCAGGACTCGGTTTTTTATTATGGACAATAGCTGTTTATGGTGATACTAATATAGGTTTTGAAGGATTATTAGGTCAAAATTGGAGAGATTGGTGGAAAGAAGCTAAAAAGGATCTTAGAATAGTCTCAAGTTGGGGAGATGCATTTAGTATTTATTATACCGAAGAAGAAAATCGTCCAATGATGGTTTCTTATGGAACTAGTCCAGCTTATGATGTTTGTCACCCAATCTATGGTGTGGGTGAAGGTAATCCCCCACCTTCAGCAGCAATACTTTCTCATGAACAGAATCTTGAAAATGCTTGGTTGCAAATTGAAGGAATTGGGTTAGT
>JAUWEG010000080.1 GCA_030608385.1 Candidatus Heimdallarchaeota archaeon | reverse complement strand
AAAAGCGATCCGCAAGCACTACCTAGTCGTAGTGTGGGCGGGGTAGGAGGGTACGTGGTTTACCCGCTTAGAGTGAGCTATCCAGCCATGAAGCTCTAGGAAAGACACTGTTAATATGCCAATATGACAGAATCAAATCATATCGGACTAACGTTAAGTTTAATTATGTTCGTGTGCTACTAATATTGTAATGTTTCCAAAAGGGAAAGATTCAATTTTTGTTTGTCAATTTTCAATAGACATAGTATTATCTTTTCATGGTATAGGTGATTAAAAGTGAATAAAAATCTAAGAAAAAGTGATACACTTGCACACACAACAGGTTCTTTTATTAACATTTTAAAGGATGTAAACAATGTTTGGGATGAAAAAACTCAGAAAATAATTTCCTTAAGCCCTGATGTGTTTAGAGATGTTAAAGAGGTCATTTCTTCAAAAGGCAAAAACGTTACAAAAAAGGAAGAAATAATTGCAAACCTTACAACATTATGTACTCTTTACAATGAGATGGAACAAGTTAGCGCAGAAAGAATTGATTTAATGATTGAGATGGAAGGTTTAGACTTCCCCATTAAAACGCCCAAAAAATTGCTCGATTTATCCAAAAGGGATGTAGAAATGAATAAATTGCTGAAAACAATTGCTCATAACATCAGTAAGACAATGACTTTCATAGATCAAAATATAACAGATGTTGAATTATTAGAAAACTCATTAAAATCATTTGAATCTACTTTTACAGACTATAATGAAATCATAGATATCAGTAGATTTCTAACTGCAAATCTAGAGAAAGAATTAGAAAAAGAGTTCCAAAAAGCACGCAAATATGGAGATATTGTCTAATTTTCTCTTTTTTTTCTAATATTTGAAAAAAGTTATTAGAAGATACTGCTTATTTGATTCAATGAATAATAATTCTGACAAAGTTTTTACTATCAAAATGACTAGAGCTTTAGAAGACAATGTCTTTTTTACAGGAGTAACAATTTTTGAGATGATGGAAACCGCTGGACAAGTAATAGCTGAAGAAATCGAAATTTATTTTAATTCAAAATATTTGAAGGATATTGTCTTTCTGGTTGGATTTGGAAATAATGGTGGGGACGGGTTAGTTGCTGCTAGATATCTTCTAGAAAAAGAATACAGTTGCAAGATAGTTGTGGTAGGGGACAAAACCACATTCAACTCTTTGGCATCACAAGAAAATTATAATAAACTGAAAGCTGTTTTACCAATAGAAAACTGGTATCAGATAAGAGAAATATCTGATATTGAACGAATATTTTTGGAGATTGGAAAAGAAAACCTTCTCATAGACTGCATCTTTGGAATTGGAATCCAAGGAAGTTTGAGAGAGCCCTATTATTCTTTGATTAATTTCATTAATCAAGAATACAAGGGAGGTATAATTTCGGTAGATTTACCTTCTGGGTATGATTCTGAAGTAGATAATGAGATGTTCATCAAAAATCCCAAAAAAATAATATGCCTTGGAAGAAACAAAATTGGAGCAAAGATTTTCTCTGAAACTGAAACTGTAGTCAAAAATATAGGAATCCCGTTAAAAGCTGAGAAATACATTGGTTTCGGAGATTTGAAATGGTATTACCCTAGAAGAAAATCAAACAGCCATAAGCGCCAAAACGGTGTGATTACCATCATTGCAGGTTCGATAGATTATATTGGCGCTCCAGCTTTAGCTGGAATGGGTGCCTTTAGGACCGGTGCAGATCTTATTTTTATTCTTACTCCTTCTGATATTAGGAATACAGTTGCATCTTACAGACCAGATTTTATCACCATTCCTGCTAGTCAAAAAGAGATAGAACCATCAGATATAGAAGACCTTTTCTCACATCCAAGGATTGAAGGTTCCTGTTTTATTGTTGGACCTGGAATGATGAATTCACAAACTACGAGAAACACTCTACTGAAATTCTTGGAGAATGAAGAAAAGCGACAGGTTGTGATTGATGCAAGTGCTTTAAGCATGATGGATGAAGAACATCTCATACTGCTTAAGAATCATAATGTTGTTTTAACACCGCATAAAGGAGAGTTTAGGAGTATTTTTGGTATAAAGTTGACTGGGGATTTAGAATCCGATTCAAAGTTTGTTACTGAAGCAGCTCAAAAATGGAATACTACAATTCTACTGAAAGGAGAAATTGATATAATCTCAAATGGGAAAATAACCAAGTTTAATGAAACAGGTCATCCTGGAATGAGCGTAGGGGGGACTGGAGATGTTCTAACAGGAATAGTTGCAGCTTTATTATCTGTAACTAAAGATCCATTTCTTTCTTCATGTTTAGGGGCTTTTATCTCAGGGGCTGCTGGAGAACTAGCGGCTAGAAGTTTTGGTGATGGTCTTATGGCATCAGATATACCTAATTTCATATATCCTATTATAGAAAAGGCATTAAATTTTAAAGCTAAAGAAATTTGAATATTTAGGGACTTGGAGATAAAGAAACTACAATTGTACCAATTCCCAAATGAGTAGCAAGAGCTGGGGTTAAATAATTAATAATCTTCTCACCTAAAGGTATCTTAGTTTCGAGTTCCTTCATAATTTTAGCTGCTGCTTCCTCATCGTCACCATGAGTTATCATCAGATCATATTGTTTGTTCTTCTTTATTCTGCTTAGAATTTCTTTTATAACTCTATTTTGAGCCTTTTCTTTTCCTGCAGCTTTATCTACTGGTACCAAAACTCCATCTTTAAGCTCAATAATTGGTTTTGCTTTTAGCAGATTCCCAATGAAAAATCTAAGATTAGATATTCTTCCTGATTTCTTTAGATTATCAAGATTCTCTACATATCCTACAAGTAGAGATTCATCTCGTATCTCTTCTACTTTCCTAACTATCTCGTTTTCAGGAACTCCTCTTCTTGCCAGCTTAGCAATTGCTAAAGAGACAAATGCTAAAACACCTGAACCAAATTTTGAATCTATTAAATGAATTTTTTTATCTTTGATTCTATTCGTAACAATTCTTGCTGATTGAAATGTTGCTGATAATTTAGATGATAAAGTTGTTATAAATATGGAGGAATAACTTTTCATTGCTTCTGAGATTTTATCAAGGAAATCTTTAGGACTTGGAGCTGAAGTTGTAGGTAATTCTTTGAATTCTCTAAGCATTTCATAATAATCTTCAACTTTAAGATCAATTCCATCTGCATACATTTTATCTTTATAATGAATATAAACTGGCACTATATCAATATCATACTTCTCAGCTAATTCCTGAGGTAAGTCGGCGGTACTATCAACGATTACTTTCACTCTCTTAGTTTCCAAACTAATCATCTCCAAATTATACTTTTTGTGAATTAGTATATTGATGATAAATAATCTAAATGGTTGAGAACACTCATTTATGAGCTATATAAATTATCTTGATAAACATTCTCTAATGAAAGAATATATGAAGAAGAACAAACAACTATTTCTGAGTTTTTCTTGCTTTTCGAATTGCTCTTTCTTCTTCCTTTGCTTTCTTTTTAGCTCTTTTTTCTTCTGCAGTTCTAGCTCTCTCTCTTCGTTTTTCTCGTTCTTTCATTTGTTTATCTTTCTCTTTCTCTTGCTTTTGTTTCTCTTTGTCAGAGAGTTTCTTAACTTCCTTCTTTACAATAGTAGGAATGGGTAAATCCTTTGTTTGAGCAGTAACTTTAGCAAAATACTTGAGAACTGTCATTGCAAATTTTGTGAGTACTAGAAGATCTGCAGGTTTTTTTGTCATGTTGAATTTTAGCTCGAAATGAGGTTCATCAGTTCGAACAGAAATCCACTGAAGTTCCTTGGGATATTCTCCAAGAGCTTTCAGGAAAGTTTTGCTCCTTATCAATTGATTAATGGCTCTTGTTCTATTTGACTTAATCAAGAATGAGTCATTAACTTTTTGTTCAGGAGTAGCTATATCGTCAATTTCTACAAGATAATCAAAATCCTTTCGAATGGCTGATTTCATCTTATAAGGTATCACTTCGAATAATACTCTAGGTTTATCTGGAAAATTCGCTGCTAAACCGAATGAATCTTTATTTCTAAAGAACAATCCATCCACTAGCATAGTTGGAAAAGAGGTTCTTGGTAATAAAATAATCCAAGCAGAAGTACTCGTTACAGCATACTCTTCACCCATTTGGCACCTAATTTCTATTTGACGGTCATTAGGGTCTTTTCTAGAATAATTCATAATATACGGATCTATTGCTGTAAGAACCTCATCTATATAGAACTCTTTCTTCTTCTTGTTGGCAAATTTACCCCAAACATAAAAACCAAGATATAATCCAATAAATATAAGCACGGGTAGAAGCATTACAAGGATTGATCCAAAGTCGAATAATTCTGAACTAGTCATAATAATTACCGGTATTATTCTAACCCTTCAGAGAAGAACACCTATTTTAATTCTTGGTTTTGTTATATCTTCATCTTGTCACTTTTTCTTCTGATAATGTCACGTCCAAGATCGATAAAAGCTTCATTAACATTTGTTCCTACAAGAGCACAGGTTGAATAGAAATCAATTAATTCAATGTGAGGATATTTATCTTTGAAATCATCTACAAAAATCTTCGCTTGCTCGTTCCAGAAGTTATTTTGAGCTTCTTCCATCAAATCGTCTTTATTGCCTAAAACTAATATTGGGATTTTTTCCTTGATAGATGAATTAAGTTCTTTTAACCATCTCTCTAAATTAGCAAACGTTTCAGGACGACTCTTGTCAAAAACTAGTAAGCCTCCTTCAGAACCAACATATTGTTTCTCTCTAAGCTTAGCATATTCTTCCTGACCACCAAGATCCCAGATTTGAAACATTATTTCAATATCTTCATCAATATGTTTATGTGAGGCTAGATCCACTCCAAGAGTGCTCATATAAACCTCATCAAGATGAAGCCCCATAAAACTTCTTTTTAAGGTAGTCTTTCCAGTAGCATAATCTCCGAGAAGTACTATTTTGACAGTTCCATAAACAGACATTACAATTAAAAGCTTAAATTGTTAGTTTATTAGTTTTTCTAATATTTTCTATTTCATGTACAATAAGACTAGATGAAAAGTTTAACAAGGTGTAATAAACTAACTATGTTGTATGCCTTTCACAGTAGTTTGCGGTGGTTTTTGGGGAGATGAAGGAAAAGGAAAGCTCCTCTCCTATCTAGCCTTGAAAGATGATCTTGAAAGCGTTGTTCGTGCTGGTGTTGGAACAAATGCAGGTCATACAATCGAATTTGAAGGACGAGAGTATAAACTTCGAATGGTTCCTTCTGGTTTTGTTAACCCAAGTGTAAGAATGCTAATTGGAGCTGGAGTGTTGGTAGATCCAAATGTCTTGTTCAAAGAACTCAAGGAAACTAAGACTGAGGATAGAATGGGCGTTGATTATCAATGTGGTATAATTGAGCAAAAACACATAGAAATTGATTCTACTGATACTCATCTAAAGGGAAAAATAGGTTCTACAGGCAGTGGAACAGGTCCCGCTAACATGGACCGAGCTATGCGTTCTCTCAAACTAGCCCGAGACATCCCCGAGTTACAACCATATCTAACCGATGTCAGTGTTGAAATTAATGATTCTTTAGATGAAGGAAAGAATGTTATGGCGGAGGGAAGTCAAGCAATTCTACTCTCATTATTCCATGGCTCATATCCTTATGTTACTTCAAAGGATACTTCTGCAGCTGCAATTTGCTCTGACGTTGGTGTTGGTCCAACAAGAGTTGATGAAGTGATAGTTGTTATGAAAGCATTCCTCACTAGAGTTGGGACAGGCGATTTACCGGGTGAATTATCGGAAGAAGAAACTGTAAAACGAGGTTGGACTGAATATGGAGCTGTTACTGGGAGATTACGAAGAGCTGCTCCATTCAATTACGATTTGGCTAAGAAATCAGTTAGACTTAATGGTGCTACTCAAATTGCCCTAACTAAACTTGATATCGTCTTTCCTGAGATAAGTAAATCAAATGATATTGATAAGATCAAAGGTGATGTTGCGGAGTTTATTGATAAAATAGAAGAAGCCACCAAAATCAAAGTTGCCATAATTGGTACTGGACCTTCTGCTGAGGACATCATAGATTTAAGAAATGTCATCTAACCGAACTGCATAATGTTTATATTAGATGAAATCTGTTTCTGAATCGAACAAGAGAATGACTAAAATTCCCTCCAAATTGCACCCAGATTATCAAGATGAATTTTTCCTAAATCTGGATAAAATATTAGTACCTATTGGAGGAAGACCGTTCGAATGTACAGGTTTAGAATTAGCTTTTTACATATCTCATGAATATGGAGCAAAATTAGACTTACTCCATATTGGAACTGATCCTGGTAAAAATATTGATGGCTATCTCAAAAAACTTCATAAGTTTGAAGTTGAATATGATCTGATTACAATAAAGAAACCTCATGTTTCAAAAGCCATTGTTGATTATTGGAAGGAATATAGACACGATCTTGTCATAATGTCTGGGAAAAGACGACCCACTATTTTTGATAAAATGACCATTCCAAGTATATCTAGTTCGGTGATTCCACAAATTGAAACAGAAGTCCTTCAAATATTTCCTCCCACAATGCAAAAAGATTCTGACAAACTCAAGAATATTGCTGTATTATTACCCTATTCTAAAAGAGACCCATTTCTATTAAGGTGGGCATCCGCAATTGCAGCACCTCAAAAAGGTGCCAAAGTGAAAGTTTACCATATAGAACAAGTACCAGGGACAGTTCCATTGAGTGGGGCAGCTAAAGAAAAAATAATTAAAAAAGAGAAAAATGCTTTTAAAAAATATATAGAAGAATATGAGCAGGTTTTTGGACAAATAATCAAACCTAGCTTCATATTAGGTCATGGAGTTTTGCCTGCTCTAGAATCTATCTTTTTGAAAGATGAACCAGATTTAGTTATTATTGGCAGAACAAAAGAAAGGAATTTCTGGCAGAAAATATCCAAATGTCTGTCAAGTAAAATAAGAGATAAACTTCTGAATCCTGGAGTTTGTATCCATCATATGTCGGTATAAAAAGAGAGTGAATATATGAAATCTTGTTCTTTAGATGGATGTATGGAAAGGGATTCTCTCCCCTTTAAGTGCAAATTATGTGGTCAGATGTACTGTGCTAAACATCGACTACCAGAACAACATAATTGCATTCAAATAGGGATTTATCAAACTGATGAATATAAAAAAGCTAAAGTTTCACCACCTAAACCAGAAAAAAAGGATAAAGTAAAAATAAAGAGATATGGAGAAAGTATATACGGACCAAGAGATTCTGAACGAAAATCAATACAGCTTGAATCTCAAGATAGATTTATGATGAGGTCATCATTCTTTACACTCTTTGATTTGAAATCAGATTTTATTAATGTATTAGTTGCTTCTTTATTGTTTAGTTTATTCTTAGGGACTCATAGTATAGTCACTAGATCAGTTTATCAAGGAATCCAATTAACACCTCTTTATCTATATACAACACTACTCAATTTTGGTGTTACAGTTTTTATTTTCTCAGGATTCTATGCTGTTCAAAAAATGGTTGCAAAACGCATGAAATTAAGATCAGGTGTTACATTATGGCTACAAGGGATTCTTCTTGGTTTGTTCAGTATTTTTGTACCTATTTTCGTTGTTCCAGCTTTTCTTGTTTTCAGAGATTTCTCTGGAAGTGATAGAGAAAGAGGAATTGTAGCGCTTAGTGGTATTATTTGGATGCTGTTCTGGTCAATTGTTTGTTTAGTATTTATGTTTGCAAATGGATTTGGGGTCGTATGGTTATATGCTCTGAAAGATATACCTATGTTTTTGCTGCTTTTTTCATTCTTTACTCTATTACCTTTTGGTATTTTTACAGGTCGATATATTGCGAGATGGAATAGGAAAATATCCTGGAGTCTTGTAGCTTTTACTTTTGCTCTATTCATTGTTTATCTAGTAAAATCCTCCAGAATGGCCCCAATATATTAAAGTAAAAATGATGATTACCCAAAGAAATATAAATTCCATTCTGATTTTTTTTTCATTCAGTTGGGGTACAAATGGCAAAAGACCAAACCACCGACGCTAACGATGTAAAAATCGAATTATCTAAAGAGCTTGGCTTAAAGGAAGCTTTAGGTATTGCAGTTGGTGCTCTTATTGGTGGAGGTGTTTTTAGCGTTCTAGGTATAGTAATCAATCACACAGGTCCAATGGCATTTTTATCATTCATTCTAGCAGGTATTGTAAGTTCCTTTACTGCTTACAGCTATGTTCATTTAGCCTTGAGATATCCAAAAGCTGGTGGAGCTTTTATTTATGCTCAACAAGCTTTCAAGAAGAAATGGTTTTCAGGTTTCATAGGTATAATTCTATGGTTTGGATATACGTTCTCTATTAGTCTTTATGCTATGACATTTGGGAGATATTTGGGAGAGGTTTTACCTATTTTTGGAGAAAAAGTTCTTTGGGAGTTTCATCCCCCTTTTGGTGCATTTGATTATACAGTAACTTCATCAGCTTTTATTTATCAGCTAATTAGTATACTTCTGTTTATTGGGCTTAATATGCTTGGAGTTAAAGAATCGAGTAGAGCACAAAACTTACTTGTTCTAGCAAAAGTATCAATTTTAGTTTTTTATATCATTACAGGTATTTTTGCCGTTCAAAAAGCTAATTTCTCCCTTTCTAGTACTTTTGGTCAAACAATAATACCTGTAATTACGAGCTCGGTCCTTATTTTTGTTTCCATGGAGGGTTTTGAAATTCTCTCTAACTCTGTTGAAGAGATGAAGAATCCAGAAAGAGATTTACCCCTTGGGATGTATCTCTCTATTATTATTGTACTCATTCTTTATGTTTCTGTAGCCATTATAACTGTAGGAATATTGGGTTCGGATGTTGGAGAAATGGGAGAAGTAATTCTAACTCACGCAGCTCGACAATCATTTCTGAAGGAAACAGGTGCAATTATTATGGCAATTGCAGCAATTATTTCAGCTGCATCAGCAATAAACGCTACCTTAATGGGTTCTTCTAGATTATCCTACATGCTTTCTCATGAACGAATAATACCAAAGGCATTTGCTAAAATAAGTCCAAAAACAAGAGTTCCAATGAGAGCGATAATCATTTCAGGAATTCTAAGTATGATTTTTGTTTTGTTATTCAGTTTAGAAGTAGTAGCTATGGCAGCAAGTGTCATTTTCATGATAATTTTTGGAGCTGTGAATGCTTCTGGAATCAAACTTCTGGAAGGAAAAAAGAGAATAGTTAGTGGAATTGGTATCATTCTAATTATATGCTATTGGATAATTTGGGTAATAACTTTTATTAATCCCAATGTAGTTTAGCTGAACTTCTTAATTGGGATCGTCTTTTCTTGGATATTATCAAAGATAAAATTAAAAAACGGAATTAAGCCCATTATTACTCCATCTAAGAATTCCTTGGTTAGAATACAATTTTTATAGAAGTTTCATTTTTCTATGTATTAATATGTACAAATTAATTGATTTGTTTGAAGCAACACAAAAAGAAAGAAATAATTTCTTCTTGCTTTTTGAAAATCTCCCTGAAAAAATATGGTATGGAAAGCTGGAAGAAGAATTGTGGTCACCAGAGAATACCTTTAGGCATCTACTTTCATCAATCACTTGGTTAAAGAATTATTTCCCAGGGTTGGAAATTGAAGATAGTCCTCATGGTCTTCAATATGGTACTAAACCAGAAGGAAAGGTTCCTCTGGAAGAAATGAAAAAGGAATTTGAAAGAATTACATCCAAACTGAAGAGTGGAATGGAAAAACTAACACCTGAACAAGAGGAGGAGGTAATAGATTCAGGTTTTGGAGTAAACACTCGAGCAAAATTAATTGCTGGGATGTTATTGCATGAACATACCCATTTTGGTCAAATCGTTTCTACGATGAAGAGGGTAGGAGGTTATTCTGATCAAGATTTACGAGAAAAACTTATGTCAGCTTTAAAGAAACAAAAGGTGTAGATGTAAAAGTATGTCAAAAAAGAACTCAACATTCATTGAAATTGTAAGCATTCTAGAAGCAGGTAGTTGTCCCTATGGTCATGAAATAGGAGATAAGTTTGAATACCCTGAAGAAAGAGGAAAAATCTGCGCAGCAGCTTTCAATTCAATATATCCTTATGCCCTAGGTATAAATATTGGTGCAAGCTTTCCTTGGGAGGAGGATCCGAATTCAGTAACTATTTGTTGTCCTGATTACAAAAATCCAGTTGTATTCAAAATTACAAGAAAATAGATAGGAATTAACATCCAATTGAAATGATTTGATAAAATTAAACGGATACTAGTTCGTATCCCTGTTTTACCCATTTTTCCAGAGGGGTATGACCAAATAAATCATCATGAATAGGAAGATTCTGCCTTTCAGCTGATTCAAGAGCTCCCAAAGATTTTGCACAAACTTTGCAAACTGAGACAATCAAGTTTAATTTCTTCATTTTCTCAAATTTATCATTCTTATTTTCTTCATACACTGAAACTAGTTTGCATCCTTCACTCTCAAAAACAACACCAACTTCATATCCTTTTTCACTGAAGTCCAATACGTTCATCATTACATGAGTAAAGATTCCTCTGTTTGCTGACCAAATAACAAAAAGTATTTTTTTCACTAAACCACCTTAGAATGATTAGAAAAATAGGTATAAAATTGTTTCTCAAAAAGAAAGAGAAAAAAGAGATTAGAAACGAACTGTAGCAATTTTATATGCATCGAAAACGGGAATTAAAATTCCTTTTTCAATAAATTCAAAAATTATTGGGAGTCCTTTTTCAATCCTAATATCATCAAGTTCATCAAAGATTCGACTTATGGTAACATTATCTCCATCTACAATATATTCAATCAAACGCTTCTGTAAGCCATTAAATTCTTTAATCTCAGCCTGTTTATATGGAGAAACTGTAAATGGATAGAAAATCCATAAATAAATCTCTTTCATGATTTTTTCAGTTATCCCTTGGAGGTTTATACGAAAGACTTCTGTGGATCCATCCCATTCTTCTGTTACACTATTAAACATTTTAGCGAACCACTCACTAATAACTGTTAATTGGCCTTCTATCTCCTCATTAAGATCTGTTTCTGAGAAAGTATAAAGAGTAAATTGTCCAGATTCAGATCCAGTAATTGAGAAATTTTTATATTGTAATCTTCTTATAGAACCAGCTTTATCATCTCTTAACTCCACACCCATTGAGGCAATAGCTGTAAGGAATCCTGTAATAAGTGAAGGATCTAGAGAAATCTCTGAACCTAAATCCATTTCATAAACTGGTAAGCCAGTTGCTTTATGTACAATAATTATCTTTGTAATTGATAAAACACTTTAATATAAACCATATATTATTGCAAAAAGTGCTATTTCATCTCTTTTATCCTTATAAAGTTT
>JAUWEG010000132.1 GCA_030608385.1 Candidatus Heimdallarchaeota archaeon | reverse complement strand
AACAGGTTTTTTAGCAGTAGGAACTTTGGTAACAGGTTTTTTAGCAGTAGGAACTTTGGTAACAGGTTTTTTAGCAGTAGGAACTTTGGTAACAGGTTTTTTAGCAGTGGGGACCTTAGCTGTAGGCTTAAATTCTTTAGCACTTTCAACAATCTTTTCTGCAGTAGATTTACCAATGCCTGGTAACTGAGATAATTCGTCTGATGTTGCTTTAGCTAGTTTTTCTATTGTATTATAACCACAATCTTCCAATGTTTTTGCAGCTTTAGGTCCAACACCAGATAATTTTAGAAGCTCACTTTCAGCCATTATTTTACACCTTTATAACAATCAGAAATCTGGAAAATAGTTTTAAAAACCTTTAGATTGAAATGATTTTTAGAAATATCATAGAATCAGAACATTTCATATAAATCTAAAGAAACTTAAAATATTAGTATAATATGAAACTATAATTGCAAAGGTCTAATACTTTGGTGATTGGAATGACAGATACTATTCTACTGACAGGTTTTGAACCATTTGGGGGTTCAGAAATTAATTCGTCTATACTAGCATGTAGAGAGTATGAAAATAAAGTAATAGAGGGATATACAGTCAAAGTCTTTGAAATTCCATTGCGATATAAAGAGATTCGAATTACTATTGAGCAACTGATCCAACATGAACAACCATTAGTTGTTATTTGTACAGGGCAATCATCCAGACATGAAATATCTCTAGAACGTGTAGCAATTAATGTAGCTGATGTGATCAAATCAACATACAACTGTGGAGAATCCCCTAAGAACGAAATTCTAACAAAAGATGCTCCAGCAGGATATTTTTCTACATTACCTTTACAAAATATTAAAAGAGATTTGGAAGAAAACAAAATTCCCGTCAATATTTCTAATAGCGCGGGTACATATGGATGTAATCAGATTTTCTTCCATTTAATGCATTTTATAAATAATGAGAACCTAAATATTTCTGCAGGATTTGTTCATGTTCCATCTTTACCTGAACAAGTTGTTGGTAAGAAACTTCCTTCAATGTCATTGGAACTAACGACGAAAGCTCTAGGAATCATTATCGATTCAACAATTAAGCATATAGAAAAATCTGAGAAATGATAATATGAAAGAGTACGAATATCTAGCTCTAAAAGATTACGAATTTATAGAAATGATTGATGCTATTTCTAGAGAAAGAAATACCCTAAAAGTTAAGAAAAAAACAGAGAAGCAAATTACTTTAGCTTGTCAAGTAGCTATTCCTGTAGCATTTATCAAATTCTTCGTTCATCAACAAGATGGAAATCTTAAAGTTCAAAGAAAAATCAGTTGGTGGCCATTATTTGCATTTACAATTCCACTATTATTAGCTCTTGAAGGTATTATGATTGGTATTTCTTTTGTAGTTGAAAACCAGATATATTTTAGTTACATTCTAATAGCTTTAGCATGGGTAGTCTTGATTATCTTTTTAACATATCAGATTTTCGAAGAATTAGACCTTCTATTGAAGAAATTATATCGTGTTGAGGTGTGAACAACGAAAATTGATATGCATTGTCACTCCAATTTTTCTGATGGTATTTACTCACCGGAAGAATTGCTTGAATTAGCTCAAAAAGAAGGTCTAAAGCTATTTTCTATTACTGATCATGATGCTATTGAAGGAACCAATGTTGCTGAAAAGATGTCAAATAATTATTCTTTTGCTTATCTTACAGGAATTGAATTATCTGCAAGATATGAGCAAACAAAAATAGAAATTTTAGGATATAACTTTGATTCTACAAAAGCAAGATTACACGAGAAAATGATGTTTCTTCAGGAAAAAAGAAATGAAAGAATCTTCAAAATCTTAAGGAAATTAGAGGAAATGAATCTAGATGTTACTTATGATGATATCTTAAAGCAAATTGGAAGTGGAGTTAGCCCCGGAAGACCACATCTAGCCAGAGCGATGATTGAAAAGAAAATTGTAAAAACAATAAATGAAGCTTTTGAGAAATATCTTGGAAACGAAAAACCAGCCTATGTCCAAAGAGAAACAATAACCCCGCAAGAAGCAATTGAACTGGTTTTAAGTGGGAATGGTACAGCTGTTCTTCCTCATCCATTGCTTGTTGAGGGGGAAAATCTACAGAAATTGGAAGAATACCTTGAACTACTAATATCTTGGAAACTTGAGGGAATTGAAGTTTATTATGATTACAGCCATATTGAGACATTTCTTTCAAAAAGGAAAATTAAAGCAGGAATCGAATTTCTTAGCAACTACTGTAAAAAGAATGATTTACTAATAACTGGTGGAACAGATTTTCATGGAGATTCGGGCATGCTAGGTTCTGTTCGAGTTCCCAAAGAGGAAATTAAAAATATTCTTACTTACTTTAACTTGTAGGAATTCTCCATTGTACGCTTATATCTCTAAATCTCTTGATTTGTTTATGGTGAAATGAACCTAATAAAACCCAATCTTGAGCATTTGAAGAAATTATAGATAAATAGTTTAATTTTCATTAACAGAAAAAAAAGAAAGAAGAGAAGACAAATTTGGTTTTCAATTGCTGGAATTGCTCATCCAAGAGATGAAAATCTACAAACCTATAGTTCTGTTCTCTACACTCACTTCGCACTTTTATGTTTTGAACTAAGATGTCTAGGAAAATTATTTTTTACACTTAAAGCTACTAAATGGCCGATTACTGATATACCTACACCACATAAAACATCGATAATAAAATGATGATTGAAATAGATTGCTCCTAGGAATATAGCTATACTGTAGGGGATTGTTAAATATAGCGATTTTTTCCATTTTTGATGGATACACAAGGTTGCTGATAAAGCGTAAACAGCATGAACACTAGGGAATGCTGCAAAAGAGTTTTGTTCAAATGTTCCATAATACCACGAAAAAATATTCACTCCAAGAATCTCATCGATTCTTCCTAAGCCAGCTGTTATATTCTGGTTATAATCTAATGTAATATCAGGTTGAACAAAACCATATTGATCAATATACCAAGGAGCTGCAGCGGGAAAACTCACAAAGAGAATAAAGGAGAGTAATGTTACAGTGTAAAAAGTAATTATAAGAAATTTGAAGTTTTTCCCATCTCCTTTAAAATACAAGTATATTCCAAAAACTAAGGGAACAAAGGCATGTAATAGATAAATACCCCCTAAAATAAGATCAATAGGAATAGAATATAAAGTCGAATAAAACCATTGATTAGGGGTCATTCCTCCAAAAATCCATCCAAATATTTTCATTTCTAAGTGATAGATTTCTCCTGTAAGAACACGTGGATACAGCAAATTTCCTTTTATTTTTGACATTAACTCATAAGTAATCCAAAGTATGAAAAAAGGCAAACTGTTAATTAATAATGTAATAGGGGATTTTGAGGTTTTAAATTTCATCAAATAAAGAACAGAAGAAAGAATAGCAAAAAAAATAAAAACAATCCCTGATAATAATGAAACAAATACAAGTCCTTCTCCATTCAAAATAATTAAAATGATAATAAAAAGAAGATAAATTATAGCGAAAAAAATGTGATACTGTCCGCTTTTAAAATCCTGCATTATTTTATGCGATAACGATGTTTGTGTGAGTGTTATTTTCTCTTCTAGTTGTTTGGTTTCTCTATTTCTTCCCAATTTCAATCCTATCACTTCTTAATATCAATTTACTTATGAAAAAAATAAAAAACGACCAGTACTTCTCTAATATTCTTCTGTTGCTGATCGTTTGGTTATTCGTTTAAGGCTTGTTTTAAAAGATTTGATAGTTTTCTTTATCTTTATTCTAAATGTGTCAAACATTATTATTCCTCCTGTTTAGTCGATTTATAGTTAGTTTCTTCAATTAGTTCTTCGGTACCATCCCAATCAACATCCCAGTATCGGGGGGGTTTAAAATCAACAAAATGTGATAACTTGATAGATTCACATCGAATCCTATCGGCTACTGGCGCCCAATCTTTGGATGCTTGTTGACATTTATCAGTAAGGTCATCAACTGTTTCATTATCAATCATCTGAGTAGATTTAGCATTTGATTCATGCACCATCTCTTTCAGTGAATCAGGATTGTCAAGAAGAGGGCAAGGACGCAAGTAGTTTTTATTGAATGGTTGTTTACGGTTATATTGTCTGAATAATGGTGATTTCAAAGATTCCAACAAACTTACTTCTTTGATATTAACATTTGAATAATGAATAAAGGCACATGGTTCAACATCTCCATTTGCGTTGATATGTAGATAGCTTCTTCCTCCTGCTATACAACCTCTTGCATAATCTCCATCATTCCAAAAATCAATTAAGAAAATAGATTTTGTTTCTCTAAATTTCCGAACTTGATGAAACATAAATTCTCTTTGCTCTGGAGTACTCATTAATTCTATTATAGCATCTTTTCCAAGCGGCATATATGTAAATAACCATCCATAACTTGCACCCATCTCAATCATATAGTCGATGAAATCGTCTGATCCTATAACATGTGTATTCTTATTGTGGTAACAAGTAGAAATTCCAAACAAGACACGATGCTTCTTAAGAAGTTTCATGGCATTTATTACCTTTTGATAAGTACCCTTACCTCGACGAAAATCGGTTTCTTCTTCAAAACCTTCCACACTTATGGCTAAAGTGAAATTTCCAACTTCAGCTAATGCCATAGCAAATTCTTCATCGACTAAAGTTCCGTTTGTAAATGCCAAGAAGAAGCAATCTTGATGTTTTTTTGCTAATTTTAATAAATCGTTCTTTCTGATTGTTGGTTCTCCACCTGAATATAGATACCAATAGATCCCCAAGTCTTTTCCTTCTATTATAATCCTATCCATTAGCTCAAAACTTAAGTTATCTGTTTTATCATATTCTGCGGCCCAGCACCCTTTACAGTTCAAATTACATGCAGTTGTAGGATCCATAAGAATGGCTATAGGAACATTGCACTGGTTTTCTCTACTTACTTTGCGAGTCTTTTCAATTCCAACAAGTACTGTATTTACACCAAAATTCCGTACGAATAGTTTCATAGTTTTTGGATTTATATTTTCAAACGAATATAGAAGAAGCTTATACATAGGATTACTTTCATCACGAAAAGCTTTGAAAGTTCTCTTTTGAACAGAATTCGCTGCAAATCGTTCAACACCAGAAATAAGCTTTGGAATATTTTTCTTTGGATTCTTTAAGGCATATCTAGTTGCCAAGTTTAAAACTGTCCTATTAATTGGGTTATTCTTATGTCTCATGTTTATCACTTCACCCTCACGTAAACAATTGTTTCAAACAAGTATTTAAATCTTTTGTTTTAAACGATGGTTTTAAATATGTGTTTAAATAATTGCTTTATAAGAGAAAACTATAAATTCAATTGAAATTGAGAATAAGATTAGACATCAGCCTGTAGAAAAAACAGATATACTAGATCAAAGAGTATATTTGAACAAGTTCCTAATGGGCTTTGGTAAGATATAAGAGTGTTCATTTGCTCAAAATAATTATAATTGGAGAACTGACCTTGAAAAAAATAGTTTCTAAAAAGGAAAAAATTCTTAACGCAGCACTTAAACTTATTGCTGAAAAGGGGAATTTAAATTTTACAATAAGAGAGGTTGTACTAGATGCAGATGTTAACATCGCTTCTGTAAATTATTATTTTGGAACTAAAAAGAAATTGATTCAAGAAATTGAAAAAAAATTCATTGGAAATTTGCTAGAATTTCAAAATATACTGAAAGATACTCAAATTGAACCAAAACAGCGGCTTATCAAATGGACTAGTAATTTATTTGAATATATGATTGACAATCCTGGACTAATATCGATATTAAACAATAAATTAATTTTTGCTGAAGATATAGATACTACCTTTAAGTTATTTCTGCAAGAAAATAATAAATACCTAGCTCAAATCATTAGAGAAATCGCAAGTATAGAAGAAGAAATCATAAGATTTAAAATAGTCCAAATTAATGCTAGTCTTTTCTTCCCTACGATCTTTGTTAATAATTCTGAGGACCTGTTTGGATTTTCTTTCAAGGATCTAGAAAATCGAAATAAATATGTCAAATCTATTATTGATTCAATTTGAGTAGAATAGAGCTAATTGCTCTTGGTTAAAAAAGTTAAGAAAAGAAAATGAACAATTTTATAATTGTCTAATACAATTAAATTATGTTTCAAAAGGTGTTAAAATGGTTAAAGTATCAAAAGAAAATGTAAGATTCCTCGCTTTTGAGGGAGGAGGAGGGAAAGGTGTGGCATATATTGGTGCTCTAGAAGTCATGAAGGAGTTAGGTATTTTATCTTATTTTGATAAGGAAAAAGATAGTAAAACATACAAAAGGCTCAATCCTGACAAAATCATGGGTGTTGCAGGAACATCTGTTGGTTCAGTAGTAGCTTTGCTTGTAGCTTGTGGGTATACGCCTAAAGAAATGCAAGATATTTTGATGACGAAAATAGGTTT
>JAUWEG010000181.1 GCA_030608385.1 Candidatus Heimdallarchaeota archaeon | reverse complement strand
ATCTTCAAAATCGGCTGTGAAAGCTTTAGCCCATTCTTCGCTTTCACCTGCTCCTTCGCCAATATCTCTAATAACATCGTGAAGGAAATTAAACATTTCAATTATATCTTTTTTTTCTACTAAAGAAGATTTTTTTTCTTGTTTAATTATTCCTTCTCCACGCGTGTGAGCTTTTACAAGTTTACCACTTCTCGTGTGTCTTTGAACGGGATAATCGTCTTTTAGAACGAAATCGTCTATAAAATCGTCTACGAAATCGCTCTTAGCTTTATCGTTAGCTCGACAAATACCAAAAAGGAATCCCAACTTTTGCTTTTGCGTTTTCTTTTGAAACTCAAGGTCGTCCTCGTATTTCTCAAAACCTCGACTAACGCACGCTTGAACGCTTTTACTACTCACTTTTCTACAATTCCACTCTCGTAAATTTTATCCATCCTGATATTATCAGATTTAAATTTTTTCTCAAAATAATCTTTAATTGGTATAGCAAAAATACTATCGCAATAGGGACATTGAATCTCGATCCTATAATCCAAAACGTTAGAACCGTCATAGGATATTTTGGCTGTAAATTCAAATCTTCTACAATTTTGTTCATTTTTGTGCTAAAAACTTCCTTTACATTGGAAATTCCATATTGGTCTCGTAGGATTACTCCAATCATTGCTGAAGATTGACCTTGTCTTCGAAGTTCTTCAACTTTCTTAACTACGAAATCCTTATCGTAAGGCATCCATTCTGGGGGTTGATTCCTATAAGGTCGAGTCGAACTCGCCTGTCCTCTTTTTCTTGCGTGCATTCTTGCCATTAATTTCACCAGTTTATTGCTTTGCGAAGGCGGTTAAGGAAGTGAATAATATTCGAAGTGACTTTTGGCGGTGAGAATATAAATTCTTGGTTGCTAGTGTCATTTCAGCAAAAGTTTGTTCATTATCTTTTGGTTTAAAAATTGGATCAAATCCAAATCCTTTATCACCAATAGTAGAGTGAATTATTGAACCCTTGGTTATTCCTGTAAAGGTTTCTATAGACTTTCCATTGTGAAATGCTATCACTGATTTAAAATATGCTCTCCTATTTTCCTTACCCTCCATTAGCTTTAGTATTCCATCATTATTTATTGTTTTGAACGCGTATGCGGAATAAGGCCCTGGAAAACCATTCAGAGCTTCTATGAACAGCCCTGCATCTTCAAGAAAGAAATTAAGTGCTTTTAGTTCGGGTTTCTCTTGAATTACTCTAGAGCAGCTTCTTTGTGCAATAATTTCAAGCGAATCTTCTTGAAGTTCCTCGTATTCATGATCATACCATTTAACTAACATGTTGTACTCTTTAGCAATACTTGAAGCTTCTTCGTATTTTGAAGAATTGTGAGTTACAAAATGAATTTCCATTACTATAGCTTCTCTAGGTTTTTATTAGTCTTTTTCTATGAAAGAGTTTAAATGCAAAAACTATTGATTTATATATGTTAGAAGGATAGGACGATATCCAAAAACTATAGCCTGGTGAAACTATATGGAAGAATTAACCCATTCAACAATTTACAAATCTGCAGAAGATGTAACAATTGAAAAGGAAATTTTAAGTACTCTCTCGGAAGTCTCAGAGACAAATAGCATACTAAGTATTTATTCTATGAATGCCCGTGCAATTTACTTCTTTCCAGTAGCTTCTGATGTCTTTAAACTGAGTATTCAAATTTTTCCGCTGACTCCTGAAATAGTTGCAAAAATTATGAATAACATTTCAAAAATATCTACAAAAGTAGTTTATAGTACCGGGTTATGTCTAGTTGAAAACAGGTGTTTTTGGGAAGGTTTTTTGCAAGAAAAGGATTTAACTGTAGAAGTAGATGAAATTGAAACTAGTTTAAGTTCAATTGCTGAAGTAACAGGAATCACAATTGAAAAAGTGATTAAAACAGGTTAGTTTAAACTAACCTTCAGATTAAGCACTCGAATAAATTCTTTGTATCTATTTCTCAATGTCACTTCAGTAATTTGACATGTTTTAGCAATTTCATTCTGAGGACATTTTGTCTTATTTTGCAATGCAGCTATATATAATGCAGCTGCAGCAAGAGAATTAGGATTTTTCCCAGCTGTAATTTTTGCAGCTTTCGCTTTAGTAAGAATTATTTGAGCATCATTAAGTATTTTAGTTGAGAAATTAAGAACTGACGCGGACTTAGCGATACTACTTTCAGGACTTGCTAGAGGCATTTTCAAGTCTAAATGTTTTAAAAGAAGTCGGAAGTTCTTTGCTAGCTTTTTCTTACTTAATCTGGTTTTATCTGCAACATCTTCCAATGTCTCAGGTTGTTTATGTAGTCTGCAAGAAAGATATAGTGCTGCTGATACAAGAGCTTCAGTAGATCTCCCTCTAACTAAACCAGTTTTCAGAATTTTTCTGTAAATCATTGCTGCTGTTTCTCGAACCTTAACTGTTAGATTTAGTTGACTACTTATTCGTTTAATTTCGTTCAAGGCTCTAAGCAGATTTCTTTCAGTTCCATATTGCAAAACTGCCCTACGTTGTAGAGTACGTAATCTAAACATCTGACTAGCTTTTTCTGGAGATATTGAATTTCCAAAAATATCTTTGTTTGAATAATCTATCAGTGTTCCATAATGATCATAAGTAAGAAGATTTTTTGGAGTTCCTGTTCTAGCTCTTTTGACATGTTGTTCTTTGGAATAAGCTCTCCATTCAGCAGTTTGATCAATATAAGAATCCTCTACTACTAATCCACAGCTACCACAGCTAACTTCGCCTCTAGTGGCATCAAATGTAAGTTTCAATGAGTTGCAGTCAGGACACCTTGGAAGTGCGGTTTCAGTACTGGTTGTAATGTTAATAGGTTTCGGAGCCATAATAACACCCTAGGGCAGTCTGGATATAGCTTAACTATTGAGTATTTAAATTTGGCTGAACTTTCCTACTCATTTTTTGGTAACCCAAAGTGGTAAAAAATGTAGAAAATTCGAGTGAAAATTCCTTTCAAAGGACATAAATAAATAAGTTAATGATGAAAACTGTTAAAAACATCACATTTGGCTAATAATTTAGTAATAAGATACAACAGTCCCTTAATCATGGAGTGCAAAAAATGTCACAAAAAGCAGGACAACTTGAGTTTAAATTAAATATAGGAGATCAAAAAGGTAAATGCCACACCAAAATCGTTAGAGATGCTCAGGCAAATTCTCTAATTGGTTTAAAGCTTGGAGCTAAAGTTGAAGGGAATTTAATTGGTTTGCCTTCTTGGGAATTTACAATCACTGGTGGGAGCGATAGAGACGGATTTCCCCACAGAGCAAGTATAGATGGTGCTAGTAGAAGAAAATACCTATTAAAGGGCGGTGTCGGATATAAAGTTCCCCGCAAAGGTAGGCGTGTAAGAAAAGCAGTTCGTGGGAATACTATTTCTGAAGCATCATATCAAATTAATATGAAAGTTTTAAAAGCTGGTTCTAAGGCTTTAGAAGAACTAATCTCTGAAGTTAGTTCTAGTTAATAAAATGAAAGGGAATTTATCCCCTAACTACTTCTTTTTCTTTTCTTCATCAGGAGATTCTGTGAAGAAAATATATACAATTGAGAGAATGATTGTCAAAATGAGCATTCCAAAAATAGTCCATTGCATCGCTGTAGTGTAATTGGTTTCTTGAGCTAATCCTGGTTTAATTGAAGTAATTATCCAAGTAATCAATATGGCAGTTATGGAAGAACTAACGAATGAACCCCAAGATGGTAAACCAGCTCTGATTTCCCTAAGAGTTGCTAGAGCTAACATCAGGAAGAAGTAAAAAATTGAAACAAGAATACCAACTAGAATTGTCAAACCAACATTGTATATTTCTGTTGGATCATCCAAATATAACCCCTTTAACCAACTTGGAGCACTATTTTGATTCCAACCTGAAAAAATAAAAGCTAATATTAGAACTGCCAATGCAATTATTGAACCTATGAGAAGTGTTCTGTTCTTTTCATCTTTCCAAATTCTCTCATATAAACCCATTTGAATTTGACTCCTATTCTGTTTTCTCCATTTTAGCAGGTTGCCTATAATGAAGCTTTATGACGAGGTTTCATAACCCAAGCAGTTTATTAACTTTTGGCTTTCTGATTTTATTACTGCAATAAAATCTTTCTTCTGAGAGATAGATGTTAGAGTATTTTATCCTTTATACATTCTATCTATTGAAGCATATTAGTAAGTTTATGAGCTGTGAGTACTAACTACTAAGAAGGAAGATTTTTGAAGAAAGTGAGAAATTAAAGCTTAGTTGAAAGTGAAAATAAACATGTCAAACAGAGAGAATCATGTCAATAATGTTCAGCTTTCTTTTGAAAGCAATGTATCCTTGATTGGCGGTTCTACAATACTAGATTTTATCGAAATTGCTAACATAACCAAGATACCTATTATGGCGGTTGATAACCTAACAATTGATGAAAGAAACAAGTTGATTGATGATGCTAGCGTTTCAAAGTTTTCTTTAGTCTCTCTAACACATATGTATAATTTGTACTGTGATAAAAGTTACAATTTAGAACAAGCTATAACCGTTCTTCGAAACCG
>JAUWEG010000050.1 GCA_030608385.1 Candidatus Heimdallarchaeota archaeon | reverse complement strand
CTCTTCCCGAACACATCACTTTGATAATCTTAATGTTGGCGGGATATTGTATCCTGCTGGTTCCAGCTAGATCAGCTCCAGCATAACTGCACCAATTACATAGGAAGCCTATTATGTTAGGTTCAAACTCCTCCAATTCAGAATTTGTTTCAGTTGCGGTCATTTTGAATCTTCTCTCCTTATTGTTTTGAGTAATTTTTTTTCATGTGAATAAATCTGTACTTCCAAAAGCATTTGACCTGGAAGTGAATGCGTAGCACATGCAAAACAAGGATCATATGCTCTAAATGCCATTTCTACCATATTGAGTAATCCATCATTGACTACCCCTTTCTTGATAAGTCCTTTAGCAGCTTCTCTGATAGACATACTAATTGCTGCAGCATTATTAGTTGTAGCTACAACTAGATTTACTTTTTCGACTAACCCCTTTTCATCTAGCTTATAATGATGAATAAGTGTTCCCCGAGCTGCTTCAGTTACTCCTATTCCTTCACCAGGTTGTCCAACTGGGTTCCTGATTTTTTTGGAAGTGATATCTGGTTCATTTATCAGCTCTTGAGCTCTTTCTGTTGCATATAATAGTTCTATTAATCTTGCCCAATGAAAAGCTAATGTGGAATTGATAGGTTTTCCTCCTAGGGTTTCGTACATTCTTTTGTTTTCTGTTTCTGCTAAAGGAGTTGCCATTCCATCTGCTGCATTTAACCTTCCAAGTGGTCCTACTCTATAAACACCGCTTTCTTGACCATCAATAAAACCTTTCCAACCAATCTTCTTCAGATATGGAAATTTAATATAACTCCATTCTTCAACATGCTCATCTATATGTTGGAAATAGTCATTAACATCAAATTTGAGAAACTCTTTTCCTTGAGTATCTGTTACACGAATTAACCCATCATAGAAATTTACTTTGTTGTTTTCGTCTACCAAACCCATGTTGTAAGTCTTCAAGGTATAAGGATCACTTAGAATGAGATTAACATAATCCTCATTTTTGAGAACGATATCATCAAAGAGTTTCAGTGAGAATTGAGCAAAGTCTACACAAGATTTGATCATAGTTTTGATTTCCGCAACTTCTTCTGAAGAAAGTGATTTAGATACACCTCCAGGTAAACCACAGACTGGGTGAGTTGCTTTACCACCTAAGATCGCAGTAATTTTTTGTCCATAAGCTCTGTGTTTAATAACTTCTTTCCCAATTTCAATTCCAGCTTTTTCAATGACTCCTAATATGTTTCTCTTAGCAGCTGGAGCTTCTGGACCTACAATAAAATCTGGTCCCCCTAAATAGTAAAAATGCAATATATGATCGTAAATAAAGTATCCACAATACATTAATTCTCTGAGTTTTTTAGCAACTGGAGGAGGGTCGACATTAAAAGCCCTATCTAATGCTTTTGCTGAAGCGAAATGATGAGCTACTGGACAAACACCACATATTCTAGAGGTTATTTGTGGCATGTCTTCTGCTCTTCTTCCTTGTGAAAAACGTTCAAATCCTCTCAACTCTGGTATTTGTAGATAAACATTATCAACATCTCCTTCTTCTGTAAGAAAAATAACTATCTTTCCATGTCCCTCTAATCTTGTTACTGGATCAATTGTAATGGTTTTTTTCATTCTTTCGCCTTCTTATTGATTATAGCTGTTGGCAAGCCATATTTGTAAAAAGTACCAACTGGGTCTACTATTTGTTCAATTAGCTTCTCTACTTCTTCTTCTTTCATTTCCTCTTCTCCTTCTAGTCCAAGTATAGACGCCAAAGCGGACATCATACTTGCACCTTGATCAATAGAATTAGGAGCTGGTCCTCCACATCCAGTACAGGGCATATTAGCATCTAGACATTGTGCACCACACCCCCCACGTGTAGCAGGTCCTAAACAAATAACTCCTTGTTCTAGAAGACATTTATCTTCTATTGTTTCAAGCTCGTAAATTCTTTTAATGGAATCTATTTTCTTCTCTGATTTTTCAAATCTACATTCATCACAAACAGATTTTAATGGCCCGATTACTGAACCTTTAGCAGGAAGATTGTTTTCAACTATAGCTTCAATAGCTGTCATAATAAGATCAGGATGAGGAGGACAACCAGGTAAGTAATAATCTACATCAATAACTTGGTTGAGACTCCTAACTTCATCGTAAAATTCAGGAAGAGTTAAAATTCCTTCTTTTACTTCAACTTCAGTTTTAGGTAAGGTTCCTTGAGGATTTGAGGTAGAAGGATTCTCAAGGTAAGCAACACGAAATATTTCTTCACGACTTGCTAAATTGGCTAAACCTGGAATACCTCCATTAACTGCACAAGCACCAAAAGCTACCATGATCTTCGATTTTTTTCTAAGCAATTCTGCTAGGTACTTTTGTTCAGAAGTTCTTACAGCGCCATTGAAGAAACAGACATCTATTTGATTATCTTCCATTGCTTCAACATCTTTATACTTGAAGTCTAATGCTACAGGCCAAAAAACAATGTCAGCAATAGCAACAACATCCAAGATTTTTTCATTTATATCTAGTACGGCGATTTCGCAACCACCACAACTGGCTGCCCAATAGAATGCTAGCTGTAACTTGCTATCACTATTAGAACTATTATTCTCTTCAATTTCTTTTTTATTCATTTATTCACCTTTAGGAGGTAATAATGGTTAGTAAATCTAATGAAGTAACGAAGGAATCTAAGAAATTATAGGGCTTATAACACAAAGGTGACTTGCATTATAAAGTGGACATATGATGCTCTTTCAAGCATTTTATCAATGTTTTATTAATAAATCTTCTATATAATGTGTTATAAGTTTTTCTTACAAATAAAATGTTTGAATAATCAAACAAACATTTGTTGTTACTTATAGGCTGTTAAAGGTAGTTTTAAACTAATTGCACAAGATATCATACATATCGTTAATACATATTTCAAACAATTAATAACTAAGTTTTGTTTTGATTTGTGTGTCAAAAATTCACACAGATAAGTACTTTTTTGAAAATTTTGCAAATATCAAAAATCTTGGAGTTAAATTCAAAATTACTTTATTACATCTCTCTAAAATTCTCCATTTTCAGAAGATATCCCTATAGATTACCTTATAAGTATAATTTTAAAAATTCTCTTGACATGAAAACTTATAAGATGTCTAAGGATAGGTTTCCAGAGTTCATTGAGCAAATAAAAACTAAAGGGCAGCTCTATGGACCAGTAAAGGGAAACGGGAAATATTCCTTTGAAAAAATCGAGAAATTTGAAGATCTTGATTTCGATTATCAAAGGACAGTAATAGGTCCGAAAAAATTCCTTACACCACCTAGATATCAAACTCTTCGTTATGATAAGTCTGGTCAAACTGATGTATTTGTCAGTGATGAAACTCAAATAGTTATTGGAGTACATCCCTGTGATATTCACGGTATTAATATCCTTGATAGATTATTCCTAGGTAACATAAAAGACCCATATTACGAAAAACGAAGAAATAATCTGATAATAATAGGTCATTCGTGCCTCCCTGATGAGAACTGTGTCTGTAAATCAACAGGTACTGATATGGTAGAAGACGGATTTGATTTGTTCTTCACAGAATTAGGTGAGCATTATCTAGTTTGGGTAGGATCAGATAAAGGGCTTAGTATTGCCATTGAAGCTGAAGATATGCTAACTGAAGAAATTTCAGAAGATGAAATTCAAGAATACGTTAGATGGCAACAAAGGAGGTCAGAAATGTTCAAGAGCGAAATACCTTCCTTCAAATACTTAGCAGACATAATTCATTTGCATTATGATAGTAAGGTTTGGGAGCAATTCGGTGAAAAATGTCTATCGTGCGGAATTTGTAGTATCGTATGTCCAACATGTAATTGCTTCAATGTAGAAGATAGAATAAGCATGAACACAGAAGATGGATTCAGAGAAAGAATTCTAGACAGTTGTACACTTCCTTATTATTCCATGGTTGCAGGTGATCATGATTTCAGACCAGACAGAACTTCTCGGTTGAAATTATATTACACTCATAAATTGAAAGAATATATTGGAAGATGGGGACAACCAAGTTGTGTAGGTTGCGGGAGATGTATAACTTATTGTCCAGTTGGTATCAATGTATTGACAGTTTCTACAGCGTTGTATGAAGAAGTATGTGAAAAACCGGAGGCTTGTGAATAATGGCAATAACAACCAGAGAAGGAGAACATGCTTACGCAACAAAACCAGCAAAAATTCTTGCTATGAAGGATTTAACAGAAGATACAAGATATTTCAAGTTTAAATTCTTAGATGAAAGCATTGTGGAAGAAAATTACAAACCAGGACAATTTGCAATTATGTCTTTACCAGGTGTTGGTGAAGCAGTATTTTCAATATCCTCGCCACCAACAAGAACAGATTTCATTGAATTTGGAGTGAGAAAAGTAGGTTCATTTACAGAAGCTTTATTCAAACTAAAAGTAGGGGATATAGTCCATTTACGAGGTCCTTATGGAGATGGATTTAACATGGAGAGTCTAGGGGGAAGAGATCTGATAATTGTTTCAGGTGGTTTGGGAGCTATTCCATTAAGATCGGTGCTTCTTTACGTAGAAGACAGAAGAGAAGAATTTAATCAAGTATTTTTCTTGAATGGCGCAAGAAGTCCAGCTGATATGTTATATAGAGCGGATATCATAGCTATGGCTCAAAGAGGGATCATAGAATCCCATTTATCTGTTGATAAAGATGATACTGGAGAATGGCCTTACCATGAAGGTGTTGTAACTACATTATTCCCTAAGATTACAGATAGAGTAGTAAGCGAGAAAACAACAGCTATAATTTGTGGGCCACCAATCATGTATAAATATGTCATTCAAGAGTTGCTTAAACTGAAAATACCAAAAGACCAGATTTTGATGACTTTAGAAAGAAGGATGAAGTGTGGTCAAGGGCATTGCGGACATTGCGCCATAGGCGGTCGATATACCTGTTTGGAAGGACCTGTCTTCACATATTATGATGTTCAGCATATAAAGGAGCTGATCTAAAATGTGGCAGAGAGAAAAGAAACCTGTTGTGGGAATTTTCGGTTTTTCAGGTTGTGCTGGAGATCAACTTGCTATTCTTCACATGGAAGACGAATTAGTTGATTTCTTTACAAGTGCCGATATAAAATTCTTCCATATGGCTCAATCTCATCAAGAGGTTGATCATGTAGATATTGCTCTTGTTGAAGGTAGCATTAACACTGATAAACAGCTTGCAGAACTTAAAGAAATTAGAGAAAAAGCAGACATTATTGTAGCTCTTGGAACCTGTGCAACTCATGGCGGAATTCAATATCTTGGTGATAACGAGAAAGAATTCAAAGAAAGGATGCTTCTTGTGTATGGAAAAGATGGAAAGATTCCTAAATTCAGCGAATTAGTTGGAAATCCAATACCTGCAGAACCTATCCATAAGTTCATAGAAGTCGATTATTCTATCCCAGGATGTCCAATTGCTAAGGAAAATTTCATTCCAATATATACTAAATTAATTAGTGGCTTAAAACCTACTAAATATCCTTATCCTGTATGCATTGAATGCAAATTCCAAGGAAATGATTGCTTCTTATTACATGGAAAATATTGTTTAGGTCCAGTTACAGATGGAGGTTGTGATGCATGTTGTCCTACCTTTGGCGTTCCTTGTGTTGGATGCTTTGGAGCATACGAAGGAGCAAACTTTGAATCAATGATTGAGAAGTTAATTGAAATCGGTTTAACTGAAGAAGATGCGAAAAGGAAGCTGATGATGTTTGGAGGTAAAGCCACAGAGCTAGCTTTAAAGGGTGAAAAATGATGAGTAAAAAAACAATTAGTGTAGATGTACTTGCTAGAGTTGAAGGAGATGGAGGAATTCAAGTATATACAAAAGATGGAAAAGTAGACAAGGTTCTTGTTAACATCTTCGAAGGCCCAAGAATGATTGAAGCCCTTGTTAGAGGTAAAACTATTCATGAAAACATTTCTTTAGTAGCTAGAATTTGTGCAATTTGTACAGTATCTCATAGAAAAGCTTCAATTAGAGCGATTGAAAAGGCTCTCAAAGTAAAAGTTCCAGAAAAAACCCAATTACTTAGACATCTTTGGCATTATGCAGAAATTATAGAAAGCCACGTGCTTCATGTATACTATCTTGCATTACCTGATTTCTTTAAACAAGCTTCTGCTATTGCAATGCTTCCTACTCACACAGGCACCGTAGTTGAAGCAGTAGTAATGAAGAAATATGGAACTGAATTGATGAAACTACTTCATGGAAGAAAAATCCATGGAGAAAATGCTTTGATTGGCGGTTTTGGAAGAGTTCCAACTAATGAAGAATTAGACTATTTTGCTGAAAAAGCAGTTGAATTTAAGGAAAAGATTTCAGCTTTCATTGATGTTTGGGGTACATTACCAATTCCAGAATATTGTGAAAGAGAACCTCAATTCATGTGTTGCAATCCAGCAGGTGGTAAATTTGGTTTTGAAGGAGAAACAATTCTTATCTCAACAGGAGAAGAATATCCAGTAGAGGATTATAAAAAACTGACCAATGAACGAGTTGTAGAACACAGTTATGCTAAGAGATCCAAATACAATGATAAACCTTTTACTGTTGGTGCATTAGCTAGATTAATTCTTATTGGTGACAGACTTACTGGAGAAGCAAAAGAGAAATTCGACAAATACTACAATGACAAGTGGAAAGTTAATCCAATATACAACAATATGGCACAATTAATTGAAATTCTATGGTGTTTTGAACAAATACCAGGATTGATAGAACGAATCAAAGCTTTACCAAATTCTGAAATAGTAACTGACTATGAAATGGATGGAAAGGGTACATCTGCTGTGGAAGCTCCAAGAGGAACTTTATACCACTCCTATGAGATCAAAGATCATAAAATCGAAAATGCAGACATTATAACTCCTACTGCACAGTTCTTAGATGATGTTGAAGTATTCATCAAAACAGCTGCAGAGAAACTTTTAGCTGAAGATAACCCAGATACAGAATTACAATTAGAAATGATTGCAAGAGCATATGATCCTTGCATAAGTTGTAGCTGTCACATGGTTAAACTGGTGAAACAATAAGTGTCACCTTCCCTCTCTTTTTTTCATAAAATTGAACCTTCTAGAATTGCTTTCTTTTGTTTTGGAAATAGAGATAGAGCAGATGATGCTTTTGGATTGATGGTTTCAGATAAATTAGTGAAGTTATATCCAAAGAATGTTTTTTCTGAAGAATGTGAGGATATATCTATTTTTCTGGTAGACATAATAAGCAAGGACAACTATGATGCTGTAGTAATTATAGATTCTATAGATTATGGAGCTAAACCAGGTTCAGTGCTTGTAACAGCTGATATTTCAGATTACATCAGGCCCTTAACAAGTCATTCAATTCCTTTACCTCAGATAAAAGAGTTAGTTGAAATTCAAAAAAAGGAGTTCTTGTTTATAGGTGCTCAAGCTAAATCAGTCGAATTTATGCAAGAACCTTCATTGGAAATTCATGAAGCTGTAGATAAAGTGTTAAAACTACTTACATAAGTTACTCGAAAACTTTTAAACGGCTAACGTAGTTCATAGTATTATCTTGAAACGAGAAAAGAAATTGTTAGGAATGTTTTCCTATTGCTCATTATCTATGTCTGGTGCAATATTAATCAATTTCTTGAATGTAAATATTTACAATTTCTACACAGATGAGGTAATGCTAGATATTATCTTCATTCCAATTGTTATTACAATTTATGCAATTTGGAATGCTCTAAATGATCCTTTCTTTGGATCTCTTTCAGATAGAACAAAAACAAAATTTGGGAGAAGATTTCCATATATATTCTTTGGATTTGTACCACTATTAGCTGCTTTTATAGCTCTCTGGTTTCTTCCTCAACCCTTAACATTAACCTATCAAAGTGTTTCAGTTGTAACTAAAAACAATTTATCATTATTTTGGAGGGATATTGTTTATGATGTTTGGATGCATTACTCTCCATTCAAGATGTTTGCTCCCTTCTTGAATAAAGCAATACAACTTAGTTTGTTTGTTTATATGCTATCTTTTCTCTTAATTTTTGATACACTTTACACTATTGTATTCGTATCATGGAGTTCACTCTTTCCTGAAAAATTCAAAACAGACAAACAAAGAAATCATGCTGCTGCTGTTCGACAAACACTCAATATGCTTGGTTCTGTAGTAGCTCTTGTTATTCCTCCGTTATTAATAGAATATGGAAATATAGATTCTTATCGAACACCAATTATGATTCTAGTTGGTGTAGCTCTAATAGGTTTTCTTTTTTCTATTTATGGAATTCGAGATTATAAAAGAAAAAGAGATGAAAAAAATGTTGAGATAGAAGAAACAATCAGCAATGAAAAAGTTAGTTTTAAAAAATCTCTCTCAACAATTCTGAAGAACAAAAATTTTGTAGCTTTTATGGTAACTTTTAGCTTATCTCAAATTGCTTTTCTTACCTTAATGGCAATTGTTAGATATGTTAACAAATGGATATTATTAGAAGATGCACAATTTGAAACATACTTCAATGGAATTGCATTTGGAGTAGGTTTACTAACGTTTATAATTTGGGCAAAGATTTCAATAAAAAAAGGACCAAAGTTTGTATATATAATCAGTGGAATTATTTTTTCTACAGCTCTGTTTCCTTTAATTTTTGCAAAGCAAGGCTGGCAATGGATAGTGTTAATAGTAATGTTTTTCGTAGGTTTTGCCATTTCTGGTCTTCTTTTAGTTCCAGATGTTCTGATATCAGAAATTATAGATAAAGATAGAAAAGATACAGGAAAAAGAAGAGAAGGAGTCTTCTATGGCTTCTATGGATTTGCGATAAGAATATCACTTGTTTTTCAATCGTATCTAATTTCTATAATATTGAAAGCTACCAAGTACGATCCAAGTGCTGAAACTCAAACACAATTAGCTAAAACAGGGATTAAAGTACTCCTGGTTGGAGTCCCTGCATTCTGCTTTATTTGTGGAATACTTGTTATGATATTCTTCTATGACTTATCTCGCAAAAGATTGGAAGAAAAACATGGAAAGAAATTGTCCAAGTTTTTCTAAACGAAGAAATAGAATAAATCATATCTATCGAACAAAATAAAACAAACTATAAAACTACTCCAAATAAATAATCTGAAAAGGTCAACCCATCTGAAAGAAATTTTTCTATAATGTGTTCTTTTTTGTATTCCTAAACCTTTGAAATATAATGATTGAGCCAAGAATTCAGATCTATAGATAATTGACGCAATGAAAACAGCAAATACTCTTGGTAACCATCTCAAAAAAAAACCCTTAATTTCTCCCCTAATCTTTAAAGTTGTAAAGGTATCTTCAGCATCTTTTGCTATCCTTGGTATCATCATTAAAGCTAGAGAAGGAATCAACGCAATTTTAGTTGGGATTTTTAGTTTTTCAAAACTTCTAGTCAAGTCTGAAGGATTAACTATAGAAAAGAAAAAGGAAAAACCTAATCCCCCTACAAGCAAACGCATCAAGACACGATACGTAATTTCCCATCCTCCAAAGAGATAAGTTAACCCACCTAGAAATATTATTATTGGTAAAAGAGCCCATAAAATGCTTAAGGATCCTCTAATATTCTTAAAAATTACATTTTCAAAAATGATGAATATTAACAAAAGTGCTAACACCCAGTTTTTATTTAGAATTAGAAATCCAAATTGAATTGATATGATTACAATTCCAACTAATGGATGAACTTGAAGTTTGTCAGGTTTATACAAAAAACCATCATAAATTCTCTTTAGCATAAAAGACATCTATTTAGCCTCCTTAAGCAAGAAGTTGAATTCTTTAGGATTAAGAATTCTAGGTAGAGAGATACCTGTTTCTTTTTCGAGCTTTTGAATGTATCTTACTGTTTGATTAGGTATCAAATTTGAATGTTTTTCCAACTCATATAGTACTTCTCGAGGTGGTCCATCTAGACATATACCTCCATTTTCTATAACCACCAATCTGTCCAAAGATGTTACAATTCTAGGATCATTAGTTGCAAGTATGACAGTGTTTCCGTTTTCTTTTGCTGTTTTAACCAATTCAAGTAGAATTCTTCGCCCCTTTTTGTCCAAAGCTATTGTAGGTTCATCCAACAAAATAATATCTTCTTGAAAGTGAAATGAGTTTATCAAAGCAAAAAGTCTCCTCTCTCCTTCACTCAAATAATAGAGTTTCCTTTTCATCAGCTTTTGCATATTGAATTCTTTATAAATTTCTATAACTTCCTCATTATTTCTAAGCTGTCTTTCTAAATCTCTTAAGGGCGTAGGTCCAACTAGAAATAGTTTTGCGTTTTCAGGAACATATATGCAATCTTTTTTCCCTTTTCTGACATTCCTGATTTTTCTTCCTTTTATCCAAACTTCACCTTTACTTGTTTTTTCAATTCCCAAGATGATTTTCATCAAAGTAGATTTACCGCAACCATTTATCCCCATTAATCCAATAGATTCTCCTTTCTTGAATTGAAGATCGACATCTTTCAATATCCAGTCAGTTTTGTTGTTATATCTAAAATTTACTTGATTCAAAGAAATGGCTGTATCTGTAGATGTTTCATTGTCTAACTTAAACAGATCTGAGATATCCATATTTTTGATTCTGGAGATTATTCTTCTCATATCGACTTGATCTTCAAGAGAATTTATTTTTTCTTTATCTTTGAAATTTATCAGAGATAGTTCCGGTGGGTCGATATCTTCTAACAGATCTATATTATTAGATGGATGTCCATCACTAACTATCTCACCCTTTTTTAAAATAACTAATCTATCAGCTTTTGTCACAATATAATCAAGGCGGTGCTCAAATGCAATAACTAAATGACCATTATCAGCCAGTTTTCGCAGTAGTTCTACTAGTTTGACCTCTGTTTTTGGATCAATCCTAGCAATGGGTTCATCTAGAATAATTATGGGTGGAGCAAAGGCTATAGCAGATGCTAAAAAAACTCTTTGCAATTCTCCAGAACTTAGCTCAGGAATTACTCTTCTTTGTAGTGAACTTATTTCAAGTTCTGCTAGGACTTGTTTAAGTCTTGACAAAATTTCTTCCGAATCTAGAGCAAGATTTTCTAACAGAAAAACAATTTCTTCCTCAACTAATAGTGATGTTGTAAAATCACTTGGATATTGAGGAACATAACCTAGTAAGCTAACAAGTTTGTCTCTTGTCAGATTCTTAAAGGAAATTCCATTATAGGAGATTTCACCAGAAATATCAGCTTCAGTAAAATTGGGAATTAAAGTCATCAGAACTTGAGCAAGGGTGCTTTTACCACTCCCACTAGGGCCTGCTATAACAATGAATTCTCCTTTAGATGCTTCAAAATTTATGTGTTTAAGTGCATCCTCATTACTTGTCATATATCTGACAGTTAAATCATTTATTTGAAGCATTAGTACACCAATTAATCTGACTTAAAATATTCTAGCTTTCCTCCGTTTTCTGCACTTCTTCCTCAACAATTGTTTCCTTTTCATATCTTCTTAATATTCCTAGTTCACTAAGATAAGATACTATTGGAATAGCAATAGCTGCACTCAGAACAACTTGAGCAATATTGAAAGGTATTTCTGATACAGCAGCTTCAAGTAAATATTTTAGAACAACTGTTTCATAGAAGAAATAGCCTATAACCATTAATGATCCTCCTGCTATGCAAGATAAAGCCATTTCCCCTTTTTCTTTTAGGAAGAAGAGTACAAGTCCAATTACAATACTTAGAAATAACGCAATTATTAGAAAAACATATCCTGGAACAGTAACAGAAAATTCTCTGCTTCCATAAAACGCCATTCCAAAAACAAAATCTTGATTGAAATAGAATGCAGAAAACCCTATTAAAACTCCACATAGAGCAGCCATAAATAGATATCTGATCCACTTTTTTAATCTGCGGCTATAGTGAAAAATTACTCCTACAACAAATCCTTCTATACCTTTGATGATTAGTGTACCTGGTGCAAAAACCCCATAACCTAAAGCTATGTCAGCTAACATCGCTCCCATTCCTCCTGCGATGGCACCTGTGATTGGACCTCCTATTAGAGCAGCTAAATAAACAAAAATTTCTCCAATGTTAAAGAATCCATTAGACGTAGGGATAGCTATAAAGAAGATTGATGTAGAAAGAAATACCAATCCTGTAAAAGTAACAATTAACGCTATGTTTCTTACTGAATTTACTTCACCAATTAGACTTTGACGTAAACCTACCTCTTGCTCCATTCACAGCACACCTATTAGGATATTCAAGTTACAACTTGAATAACTAATTATAACTTTTTTGGTCTCTATATAGTTTCAAGATATTTTAGAGAAAATCTATTAAATCTCTCATTTTTTCTAAGGTTTCAAATCCTTTCTTTGTCACTTTGAACTCCTTAATTTTGGTGTCTTGTTCAGATAATACTATCAATCCTTTCTCTTGAAGTTCATTTAGATGCTGATAAATAGATTGTTTAGATTTAGCTCTCCCTAAGGATTCCCACAGAGAAATTCCATAAGTTGCTTTACCTTCGGAAATAAGATTCAATATCTCGAATTTAGTTGTAGAACTTTCAGATAACCCCCAGACAACTTTTCTTTTATCTCTCAAATGAGTAGCATAAATATTAAGTGCATTAAAACCAGATCCAGAAAGAATCGCAACACTATGTTTAGGATTTATTTCATCTTCTTTAATTAACTCATCAGCAGCTGCTAAAACAGAAGCTGAAGCTGGTTCGATAAATAATCCTTCCTTTTTGGAAAGATTCAAAGCTTCCTCAATCATCTGTTGAGCATCAATTTCTATCTCTTTTCCTTTAGAAAAATTAATTGTTTCTCGTACTTCCTTTAAAAGAAAGGGTTGTTCTATTTCTAAGGATTCAGCTATGTAGGCACTCTTTGTTTTCTCTAAAGATATTGCATAGATTCTGGGGAGTTCTTCTATCCATCCTGAAGCAAGTGCATCTTCTAATCCTCTATAGATAGAATAAATAAGAGATCCAGACCCTCTTGGAATAATCAAAGCATCAAAAAACTCTTTTTGTAAAGCTATTTCTAAACCTAAGGTTTTTTGACCTTCAATAGCTAAAATGTTATTTTCAGGAGTTGCTAAATAGGTATTTGCTTCTTTACTAAGTCTTTTTGCTTCAGTAATAGATTCTTCAACAGAATTGCCCATTTCGATTACATTACTGCCATAAACCTTCATTTGTTCAATTTTAGAAAGTTCTAAATTCTGAGGAATTACATTCTGAGATTTTATTCCAGCTTTTGCTGCATAAGCTGATAAACTGATGCTAAAAGACCCTGTACTTGCACCAATTACTTGAGAGCTTTTATTCTTAACAGCATCTGAAATTATCAGAGAACTAGCTCTATCTCTAAAGGATCCAGTAGGATTTCTGAATTCAAGTTTCAAACTTAAATCTAGAAGGTTCCTCAGATTCTTAACCTTCAGAAGTGGTGTGTTTCCCTCATGTAAGGAAACAGGATTAGGATAATCTGGAAGAAAATCTCTTAATGACCACATAGATGTGAGAGTAATATTAGATTTAGAGGGACCTTTAATTGGAGTAATAGATATCAAATTATTACATGAAGAACAGCGCAATGAATTACCTATACGCAAACTTCCACACTTTTGACAAATGTTCTGTTCTCTCCACATCTAAAAATAATAGGTAAAAATCTATTATAACTGTATTGTATATGCTCTTCAGACAATCCCTGAAGGTTCTTCATCTTTGTCTATTACTATCTCGCATGAACATAGATCATCAAAAATCGATTCAATTTGAAGGGATAAAGGATCTTCAAAATCCAAAAAGAAGTTCATATCTTTCTTTTCTAAGCTGTTGAATAACTGTATGAGAATATCTCTTTCTTGCTTTGAATTTACTACAATGTGCATAGCTTCAAGGTATTTTTATTAAACAAAAATCTTTCTGAAAACAAAACAAATGATAGAAAGTTGATAATTTTTTTTTGTCAGTCTCATCAGATTTAAAAATCATATTAACGAAGGTCACTTGTAATGATTCAAGCTGTTTACATTATCTCAAGAACGGGTATTCCGCTATATTTTAAGGAAAGGATACCAGAAGAAGATGATGTAACTAAAATTACTTTGTTTTCTGGAGTAATTTCTGCAATACGGGCAGCATTGATTGAAATAGATGCAGGGGAAGCAAATTATTTTACAACTCAAACCCATGAAGTCTATATAGAAGCTACCAACGAGTTTGCTGTAGCTCTTGTAAAAGATATAGAGGATAAATTTGAGTCAGAAGCAATTGATGAAATGATTGCAGAAGTGATAACTCAGATTACTTTTAATTTTGAAGAACTTCCAGAAGCAGGAATACTGAATGCAGAGGAAGAAGAAAAGATGTCCAATATTATTGATGATCTCATGATAAAATGGGATGAATCAGCTAAAGATAGCTCAGCTCTAAAGAAAATAAAAGAATCATTTTGGTGAACCCAATGGTTTGGATATCAATTAGTAATGAAATACCAATATTAGCAATAATTATAGACTTTGCGGATATTTGGGATACTTATTCCCAGATTGGTTAAAGAAGCCATTAAGACTTGGTGGAAACTAGTTCCAAACTCTTTTTCTAATTTTCCTAAATGAACAGTGTTGATTTATAGAAAATATTTTATAGGAGTGCAAGCAGAGCTTACTAAATTAAAGTAGTGAGAAATTATGCCAGAAAAGATATGGAGCTATTGTGAAGGAATTCCTGATAAGATAGAAGTACCACTAACCAGCGTAGTAGAAATGTTTTGGAAAACAGCTGAAGAGTTTCCTAATAGAGATTTAACAGAATTTAAGGGAAAATATAAGAAATATTCAGAGATGGAAGAAGAAGTGAATAGGTTCGCAAATTCTCTTAAAGATTTAGGAGTTAAAAAGGGAGACAGAGTAGCTTGTCTGATGCCTAATTGCCCACAATATATCGTGGCATTTTTCGCAACGAATGCATTAGGGGCTATTTTTACAGCTATAAGCTCTCTGTATACTCAAAAGGAAATAAGATATCAATTACAAGATAGTGAAGCAAAAGTGATAGTTACACTTGATCTGTTTCTAGATAAAATAAGAGAAGTGCAAAATGATACCAAACTAGAGCACGTAATAGTATCTTCGGTAGGAGATGAGTTACCAGGGATTACAGCTTTTCTGTATAAGAATATAATTGCAAGAAAAAATCCTAAAGTAAAAAATGAACTGGTTTACAAAGATCTTCTTAAGAAAGGAGAAAATAAGAGAATAGAAACAAAAGTTGATGTGAAAGAAGATGTAGCATTGCTCCAGTATACAGGAGGAACTACAGGAATCATGAAGGGCGCCATGCTCACAAATTACAATCTCATGGCTCAAGCTACCATTTTACCTTATTGGGATATATGGTTACCTTCCCGACCTGAAGGTCAGTATAGAATATCTGGTTGTCTTCCCATGTCCCATATCTTTGGATTTTCAACCTCTTTTCTCTGGACCATAGCAGTTGGAGGATTACTTTATCTCATTCCTGATCCAAGGCAACTTGAGGAAGTTATGCAGAGCGTATCTAAACACAAGATTCATTTCATGTTTGCAGTCCCTATTCTTTATCAAAAAATAGCTGAACATCCTAATATAGCCAAATATGACCTTTCATCCCTATACATGTGTATTTCTGGTGGTGAAGGTCTTCCAAAATCAACTTGTGAGAATTTTGAAGAAGCTAGTAAAGGATTATTAATTGAAGGTTATGGACTTAGTGAATCTTCTCCTGTTACTCATGTCAATCCAGGCAATAAGCAACTACGTAAGCTTAATGCTATTGGTATTCCAATTCCTAACACTTTAGCAATGGTTGTTGATCTTGATACCCAAGAAGAAATCAGTGACCATGGTAAGGAAGGAGAGCTTTGGATTCGTGGTCCTAGTGTCATGAAAGGATACTGGAATAACAAAGAAGCTTCAGATGCAGTTCTAGTTAAGGGTTGGTTAAGAACTGGTGACATTGTTACTATGGATGAAGAAGGTTTCTTCTCAGTTGTAGACAGAGCAAAAGATATGATTATCGTGTCTGGTTACAAAGTTTGGCCTAGTGATGTTGAAGAAGTTCTTTATGCACATCCCGATATCAATATGGCTGGAGTCGTTCAAGTCAAAGATGGAAATACTGAGAAAGTTAAAGCATTTCTAGTTGCTGAACCAGGATCTAAAGAATTATCTCGTGATGAAATCAAAGCTTACAGTAAAGATAAACTTGCTCCATACAAAATACC
>JAUWEG010000035.1 GCA_030608385.1 Candidatus Heimdallarchaeota archaeon | reverse complement strand
GGATAGCTGATTCAGTTAAAGAGGAAGAGCAATCAGAAAAACTAACTCCTCACATTCATATCCTGATTGAATCATATCTAGAATTAGAGCAAGTAGGTGAAATAATTTGCAAAGTTATGGATTATGGTAACCATAGTGAATTTCCAGATATGAGAGGCTATACTGAATCTGAAATCGTAAAACTGGAAGGATTAATCGAAAAGAAGGATTATAGTGTTGAAATGTACCAAAATTTTGCTCGTCTTATATTCCCCGTTTACTTTCCCCTACAGGAAGAAAACAACTGATGTATCTATCCTAGAAATGTTTGTTCGCAATAACCGATAAATGCTTTTTTTATGTCTTTCAAGTCTTTTTCCTCTTTCCATTTATCACGAATATGATTTTGAATATCAGGAGAACTCATCCGAAAACATGTAGTTAACAATGCGTATCCCTTCATTCTTTCCCTAATGATATCCGATTCTAACAGAAAAAGAGCTCTTTTTTGATGAGGTAGTAAAAATTTTGACTCATCTAAAACGAGTTGTTTTGTACTAGTTGTTGAAACCATACTTGCTTTAAAATAAATATTTCAGTATTTAAGACTGACAAAATTGCTATTAGTACTCTTTGCTTATTATAAGCTAGAACTGCTATTATCTAACTGCTTGTTTCTCTTGAATTTCATCAGCAGAATAATAAACGCAAATTCTTTTTATCCCCTTATCCTCATGAGGTAAAGAGTACCAGGCCCTTATCCTTCCCTTTGGAGCTCCGATTTTCCTGTAAAGCTTCTCAAGGTAACTCATAATACCTTTTTCATCAATTTCTTCACGTGGAATGTCAAAATAATTTCTGAATTCCATATACTGAGAATCAAGAATTCACTACTTTAGGTACTGTAATACATGACTGATACATTTGTACTGCTTGTTAGAATAAAACTTACATAACTTGATTGAGGTAATGATTCTAGATCAATAGTTAGTTTCTCTTTTTCCTAGTTTTTAAAATGAAATCTTTCTAACTGATAAACATACTTTTTAACAATTAAAAAATAGGGGAAACAAGAATGCCATTAGATTTAGAAACACCTTTCACTCCAAAGGGAGATCAACCTAAAGCAATAGCTCAATTGATTGAAGGAATAAACAAAGGGCATAAACATCAAACTCTTCTAGGTGTTACTGGCTCTGGAAAAACTTTTACCATGGCTTCTGTTATTGATAAAATCAAGAAACCTACTTTGATTATGGGTCCTAACAAAACTCTTGTTGCACAGCTTTTTGGTGAATTTAAAACCTTGTTTCCTTCTGCAGCAGTGTGCTATTATGTCAGTTTTTATGATTACTATCAACCAGAAGCTTATCTCCCTTCTAAAGATCTTTACATTGAGAAGGATGTTGACATAAATCGCGAAATTGAGCGTTTACGTCATACAGCTCTTGAAGCTTTAGCTACTCGTGACGATGTAATTGTTTGTGCAACAGTCTCTTGTATTTATGGTACTGGCCCTCCTGATGTATATCGTTCTAGAAGAATAGCTTTGAAAGTAGGTGATTCTTTAGATAGGCAGGATTTGATGTTAGAGTTAGTCAAAAATCAATACGAAAGGAATGACGTGAATCTGGATCGTAAAACCTTCAGAGTTAGGGGTGATTCCATTGATATCTTTCCATTATATGGTGATTACGTTTATCGTATTGAGTTTTTTGGAGACGAGATAGAACGTTTAACTTCTCGACATTCAGTTACAGGAGAAATGATGAAAGAATATGAAGCAATGTCAATTTATCCAGGAACCCAATATCTTGCGAATGATGCTTTCTTTGAATCAGCTCTTGAAGATATAAAAATAGAATTAGATATGCGTTTAGCTGAGTTTGAAAAGGATAACAAAGTAGTAGAGAGACATCGATTGAGGCAAAAAACACTATATGATTTGGAATTATTAAGAGAAACTGGTGGTTGCTCTGGAATAGAAAACTACTCTCGTCATTTTGATAGAAGAAAACCTGGTGAAAAACCTTTTGCTTTGCTTGACCACTTCCCTGAAGATTTCTTGTTTTTTATTGATGAATCCCATCTAACCATCCCCCAACTTCGTGGAATGTATGGTGGGGATTACTCAAGAAAAAAGAATTTGATTGATCATGGTTTCAGACTTCCTTCTGCATTTGATAATCGTCCTTTCAGATTCGAAGAAACGGAGAAATATATGCACACTGTTGTTTTCACAAGTGCCACTCCTCGAAATTATGAATATGATATATCTGAGCAAATTGTAGAACAAATCATTCGTCCAACTGGTCTTGTAGATCCAAAGATAGATGTAAGAGGAACTGATGGACAAATAACTGATCTTGTTAGTGAGATAAACCAAAGAGTAAGTAAGGGAGAAAGAGTTTTGGTAACAACTATCACTAAAAAGAGTGCAGAGATGCTATCTGACTATCTTTTGGAAATGAATATTAAGTCAGTTTATTTACATCATGAGGTAGACACTTTAGACCGAATTGAGATATTAAGAGAACTTAGATTAGGTAAATATGATGTGGTAGTTGGAATAAACCTTCTAAGAGAAGGATTGGATCTTCCTGAAGTAGCTCTTGTTACAATACTTGATGCAGACAAAGAAGGATTTTTACGTTCTAAAGATTCGCTAATTCAACTTATGGGTCGAGCTAGCAGAAACGTTCATGGGAGCGTTATTTTGTATGCTGATAATCTTACAGATTCTATGAAAAAAGCTATAACAGAGAATAATAGAAGAAGAAGAATTCAACAAGAATATAATGAAAAACATGGTATCAAACCTACAACAATTCGTAAAGAAATAAGATCTATTGTTGAGACATTAATGCAAATTGAACCTAAAGATGAAGAGAGAATAGACGTTCCTGATGATTTGACTAGTCAAGATATTCTTTATGTAATTGATGATTTGAAGGAAAAAATGGCTGAAGCAGCTGGAGCTTTAGATTTTGAAAAAGCTGCGCTTTATCGCGATAAAATTAAAGAACTTGAGAAAATGGTGGAAACTAGATGAGTCTTTTTTCCGATCTTGAAGAAATTCCTACTGAACCGGGGGTTTATCTGATAAAAGATAAAGAACAGAAGGTAATTTATGTCGGTAAAGCTAAGAATCTCAGGAATCGAGTAAAGCAACATTTTCAAACAACTATTGATCTTAAAGAAGATAAATTACAGGAACTAGCACATCGTGTAGATTGGATTATAACTAGAAATGAATCTGAAGCTCTGATTTTGGAGAAAAAATTGATTAAACAACTGTCTCCGAAACTGAACAGTATGCTGAAAGACGATAAATCGCATTTGCTAATCAGAATAACCATGGAAGAGGAGTATCCTCAGCTTTTGTTTGCAAGAGAAACAGACCAACGAGTCAGTAAGAGCGTTTACTTTGGTCCTTTTCCCAAGGATACAATGGTAAAACAAACTGCTAAATTAGTAGTAAGATTATTTCCTATATGTAATTGTGGAAAAACAATGGAACGTTTAGCTAAAAAAGGTTCAACTGCGAGATGTATGAGAGAAAGGTTGGGAAGATGCTTATCACCATGTAAGAACAATATATCTCCTGAGGATTACGGGAAAATCGTGAAAAATGTTATATCCTTTCTGAAAGGAAATGTAGCTGATTTACTAGATAGTATTGAGGAAGAAATGTGGTTAGCCTCTCAGGAATCTAATTTTGAGAAAGCAGCTAATCTACGTGATTTAACTCAAGCTGTTCGAACAATTTTGAATATTCAGGATGATTTGCACTCTAAGCAGAAGAATATTGATGTATTAGCGTTTAATGAACATGAAGATGACTTAGCATTAAGTAAATTGGAGATGCGAAATCATCGTATACACAATATCACTAACTACCTTTATTCAAGAGAAGAGGACAATCCTCTTGGAACCACTGGAGAAGTTATTACCTTCATCTATGGTGAAGAAAAACCCAAATACAGTATTCTAGTGGGTCCAGCATTTACAGAACGTTTTCTCGAAACAAAAGATTTCAATATTAGAACATTCAAAACAACTATTGCGAAACAACTAATTGAAATTGCAGAAAAAAACGCTCGAAACGAATTACAAAAATTCAAAAGAGATATCCAATATCAAAAGGATTTTGAGAAGATATTGGACGAAATGAAAAATGATTTTCAATTAACAAAGATACCAATTATAATACATGGCTTTGATATTTCTACACTTAAAGGAGAGCATTCTGTAGGGTCTTGTGTGGTTTTTGAAAATGGTGTTCCTCAGAAGAAATTGTATAGACGTTTTAGAATTAGAAAAACGTATACAGAACCAAATGATTATGCAATGATGGAGGAAGTAATTGGTCGAAGATATAGTTCTGAAACATTGAAATCAGACCCTAAACCTGATCTTCTAATAATTGATGGTGGAAAAGGACAGTTAAATATTGCAATAAAAGTGCTAAAGAAACTGAAAATATCAGTTCCTATTATTAGTATTGCCAAGAAAAATGAAGAAATTTTTGTTGAATGGTCAGACGGATCTATTGAATTTGAACAAAATTCACCAGTTTTGAAACTGGTTCAGAATGTCAGAGATGAAGCTCATAGATTCGCTATAAACTATCACAAAATCCTGAGATTAAGAAGTATTCAAGATTCCATTTTTGAAAAAATAAAAGGTATAGGTAAAATTAAGGTGCAAAAACTAATGTTGGAGTATGGAACTATTGAAGAAATTGCTAAAGCAGAAGTTGAAGATTTAAAGAAACTATTATCAGTAAACGAAGTGATTGTAAACCAGATTTTATCATTAGCTCAAAAATCTTTACATAAATCTCCATACGAAAACTGAAAATTGCTCCACTTTTGGTAGATTAAGAATCACAAAAAAGACCTAGTTCGGTTTTTTTCGAAGTAGTAAGAGAAATAGTATTAAGGAATAGTATATAAATGAAAATATCGTATTTTAGGTAGTTAAGTGGAATACTTAACCGGTGATAAAATGAAAAGAAGTTTAATATTCTCAAGCGGGGTTCTTATGCTTATCTTCTCAATGGCTCTCATATCTCCTGTGAAAGCAAACGCAACCTGGGGGTTTGAGATTGATAAGACTTATGCATTCGAGTTGAAACAACTAAACATGTATGGTACAGATTATGCCCTAATGTTGAAACAAAATACAACTATGAAAATTGTATTTACAGATTCCAACGAAACAGGATATAGTTATGATGTGATTGATTTTGAAAATACAATTACTTCGAATTCAACCGTTTTTCTACCAGTTGAAGTAGCTGAAAATGTTACGTTTGTCATGCCACAAGGATTGCCAATAGCTTTACCATTATCATATGGTTTAATACCTGATTATTTGGATGCTTTTGGTCAATTTATTAATGGGACAGATCCTAGTATGATGCTTGGAGATCTATTGTTTAACATGACAGATTTTGGAAACATTACATATATGGATGTATATTCAATCTATAATGAAGACTATTTGTATGGTAAGTTAGACTTGTTTGCTACAGTATTAAATGAAACAACCCTAACTGGTTTGATGGCAGGATTTGATTCTGGAGATCTACCAATTACAATTCCTACAAATATAAGTGACTTCAAATTTAATGCTACAATAGCTTACAATGCAACATCAGGATTGTTTGATTATTTCAAAATAACAATTCGTTCAATGGCTGAGCAGTATGGATATGTGGATAATTTTGATGTGGATATCAAATATGGTCTTTACATACCACCTCCACCATATACACCAACTCCAACGCCAACCCCAACAGAAACAAACTTTCCGTGGTTGGTTCCAATTGCGGCAGTTTCGTTAATATCTAGCGGTTTAGTTCTTAGAAGAAAGAAAAAATAACCGCTCATTCTTTCTTTTTTTTAAACGAATATTTTTTAACTACATTGAATTAGCTTCTATTGAACACATTGAGTCTCAGAAACGATGAATATCTTATACTTAAGCACATACTAAAAGATCCAATTATATCTTACAGTAGATTAGCAGAAAAAGTCAATTTGTCCTCACCTACCGTAAAAAAACGTATAGACTCGCTTCTAGGAGAAAATGTAATTAGTAGTTTTCGTGCAGAATATCACCCTGAATCATTAGGTTTGGAAAGCCATATTTATCTTTTAAAAATCAATTCCATAGACAAATATTTGATTGTTGAAAAAATTCTAGATTTCCATCCATATTTGGTAGTTCGACAAAGGTGCTATGGAGGAATTACTGGTATTTTCCTAAAAATTCATATTCCTATAGGCTCTTTGAATAATTTCAATAATTTCCTTAATTATTTGGTTGACAGTGATTTAGTAGAGGAAATAGTCCTTTCCTCAACTATTGGTCAAGGAATTAAAACAAGGATTGACCTTTCATACTGGGACCCCATTAATAGTAAATGGTTCTTTAAATGGGATATGTGGAAGAAAAATATTGATGTAGTTGATTATGTTTCAAAATTTGATTATTATCAAAAAATATCGAGAGAAAAACCAAAAAATGTTCTCAATCAGCTAAAATATCTTGATTTTCAAATTTTAAAAGAGTTAGCGCATGATCCAACTCAAAAATATGCAGATGTTTCAAAACAGCTAGATGTGCCACAATATACTTTATCTCGACGAAAAAAATTCCTGAGTAAAAATGTTATACGTAATTATTTGGTAGAATTTGATAGATCATTTTTTGGATTAGAAGATGAGTTAGTTTTCAAAGCCATATGTAGTCAAAGGGCAATGTCCAAGATAGTTTATCTACTTCGTGAATTGACTCTACCATTTGAATCCGATTTTCGTGAAACAGTAAGGGGGTTCTTGTGGAAGATACTACTACCCCCAAAGGAGAAACTAGAGCTATTCAACATCTTATGGTCTTTGTTCCCTGATCTACAAATTATGATGTTAGATCCTCATACAACTGTTACAAAAGATTTTAATCCGGATAATTACTCCTTTATAGAACAATCTTGGAGAGATTCTGAGGACTTTATGATATCACAAGTTCTTGAAAAAGCAAGAAGAGAATTGCTTCTTGCTTAAAGCAATTTTATGCTAATATCAAACAATTGCTCGTAATTCTTGAACTATTTCATATTTCATCTGCTTTCTTATAATTGGTATAGCACCCAGTAATGCTGCAACACACAATGTCACTATCATGATAGCTAAGAGACCAAAATCAATATGCATAGTCAGTGTAATTACTTCATGTGGTATCAAAAGTGGTTTCAAGAATGTCAAAGCTAATAATGAACTCAAGAATCCTAGAGGAATTCCAATCAACAGTGTTGATATCAAGAAAACCGATATTTCACCCACTAACATTTTCCGTATTTTACTTTGATTTCCTCCAAGTGCTAGTATAACTGCGTTTTCTCGTCGTCTTTGTCCTAATATAAAGTCAGTTGATATTAAAATATAAACAACACCAATAACATTCAGAACTATTGCTCCCATCAGCAATGTAATTGATACGTGAGGAATATATTTTACAATAAAATACCCAATATAATCAGGATTGATCTGTTGAGGATTGACAGTCATTAATGGATATAATGCCTCTATTTCTTCTTTAATGAGGTTTAAATCTGCTCCTTCTTCAGCTGTAGCTAAGAATAAAGTTCCATTATGAACCCCCAAATCATTGATAAGAATATCCTCTTTGAGGAGTACCCATTCATAATTTTCTCTGTTCATTTTTGGATCATATCCATGCGATATTCCTAATCCTGGAGCTGATTTTATCATTGCAGAAACATTAAACTGCTTGGTAAATGGTCCTCCTCTGAAGTCTGTTACAGTCATATTCTCTCCAATAGTAAACTCAAGCCTGTCAACAATGTAATCACTGAGAATTATACTAGAGGGTGTCTCTTCAAGCGTTGTAAGAGCCGATTCTGGGTCTATATCAGCGAAACTATTATCCGTCCATCTCCCAATATTCAAGAATTTAGAAGGGTCAACTCCAAATACATCTACATTTATTGATCCAACAATTGCTTCAATTGATTGAAAACCCATTATTTCATCTATACCCTCAATTCCTCCCAACTTCTCTTCAAATTCGGTAATGTTTACAGCGACAAGAGATTGAATTCTAATATCAGAACCCCTTCTATATGCATCTTCGATAGTATTATTATGAATCGTTGTTGATCTAATGGTTACAAATGTAGTAAGTAGACAGATTATCAGAATTAAGAAGAACGTTAAATCTTGTAAGCTCTTAGTTTGTCGTTTAATGTTTTTATAAATTAAAAATGAGTTCTGCCTAAAAACAAATTTGTAAATCTTCTTAATTGCTCTAAGAACATAATTGATTCCAAGCGAAACAAAGTAACTTAGAAAGAATAGTACTGCTATAAAAGCTAAAAGTGCATTCGAACTAGCTCCTATTGAGCTGGGTCCAAAACTGTAACTGCTTCTGGCCACTCTAGTATAGTCTACTATCAGAAAAATAAAACCTGCGAGTGTTAATGCGAATGCAGCAAGTTTTATCCACATTCCTAGAAGACGTTGTCCTCTTACTGTTATGATCATAGATTCATGAATATCTTTCCTAACAAAGGAAACAACATTGATCAACGTCATTCCTAGATATATCCCTAGAACCAAAACAGAGTAAATTTCGATATCATATGGAGATATGGTTAGATATTCGAAATATCTTGTAAAAAGTGATTTACTAAAGAATCCTTCGTGACCAAGAGAAGGGATGAGAGCTGCCATTAGAATTCCCGTTCCAATGCTCAGAATCAGTGACAACGTACTAACCAGTATAAATTCACCAAAAAATATTGCTATAATCTGACTACTAACAGCTCCTTTTGATCGTAGAAAGGCTATTTCTTCCTTTCTTTTCTTAACAGTCATTTGTGAAGCTAGAATGGTTAGGAAAATTGTAGCAACGATTGCGGGTGTAAACAATGCTGTTGAGCTGAAAGTTCTTGTATATTCATTGGCCATTGTCTGAATTTCTTGAGAAAGAATATAACAATAAGCATGAAAGAATCTGATTTTTATTCTTTCACTGAGTGCATGAAGAGTGTCAGGCATTTGAGATATCCCATTTATTCTTAGTTGTTGGGCATTAGTTTTAACAAGTAATCTTGGTAAAAGACCATTCGAATCTATAATGAACCGATCAATGCCTGATAGGTCTTCCAAAGGAAAGAAAATAGAGTCTAGAAGCATTCCCCCTGAGTTTTCTAGCCCTCCTAGTAGTTTAGCTATAGCAGTGTTATATCCTACGTACTTGTAAATACCAGTTATAGTATAGTTAGTAAAAATTGTTTCATTAATATCATAAAATCGCATTTGATGTTCCCCAACATCTGTGTTGGGGATTCTTCTTGATATCGCAACATTGATTTCATCACCAGGAGAAATGGTCCTGTTATAAATTACTTCTAACTGTTTTGCTTGCGTATAACTCATCAAGATTTCTCCTGAATTCAGGGAAGCGTTTCCATCAATTTCTAAATTCAGTTTGATTCTGTCTATAGCTCTTGATGAAATAAGATGAGCAGCAGTTAATGATACTGGATTACTCGTATTCTCTTGTTGATCTTCCGGATACCACCTATAATAGGGGCCTTTATCTTCGAAGTTAAACAGAGCAACAGTAGGGTAATACCAGTCAACCTGCTTCACAAGATAATCATTTACTGTATAAGCATACACTGAATCCATGGCATTTGTGAGGTATGTTGAAACATACATTTCATAATCTAAAGTTTCTATATAATCGTCTGCGATTATTAGTTGGGATGTTTGAGTCCAGATAGATGAAGTAAAAAGAATAGATAGTGAAAAAACTAACCCTATTGTTATTATCATCATGCTTTTTTTTCTGTTACTAATATTCTTCCAAATTAATCTCAAGTTAAATGAAAATCCAATTAAAAGTTTCTCAAGAAAGGTTTGTTTCTTTTCTATACCAATGTAGTCATCTAGTTCATTCATTATTTTCACCCTTGAATAGAAATTCGAATTTTGACTTATCATAACCTATGTCTGCAAAATCTTCAGGATTATGTTCGACAATTACCCCTTTTTGCAGTACAATAATTCTTGAAGCCATTTTAGTAAAATAAGGATCATGTGTAGTATAAATCATAGCCATTTTATTTTTCTTTGCTAGATGTAATAGAAGTGACATTATACCATCTCCTGTCTTACTGTCCAAAGTACCTGTAGGTTCATCAGCAATTAGAACTGATGGATTATTTGCTATTGCTCTGGCAACACAAACTCTTTGCTTCTCACCTGAGCTTAATTCTTGAGGTAAATTTAGAGCTTTTCTCCCCAAATCAACTTGATTCAGTAATTGGAGAGCAATATCTTGAGCAATTTCCTCTGATTCCCCTTGCAAAATTACGGGGACCATTACATTTTCTAAAGCATTAAGGTGCTCAAGAAGGTAAAATTCCTGAAAAATGAAGCCGATTTCTTTTAGTCTATATTCAAAAAGTTGGTCAGTAGTCCATTCATTGATGTCTTTGCCATCATAATATATTTTTCCTGCTGTTGGTTTATCGATACCCGCAAGAAGATTTAAAGTTGTTGTTTTTCCAGAACCCGAAGCACCAAGTAAGCAGATTATCTCACCTCTAGCTACTTCAAAACTTATCCCTCGTAATACTGTTAACTCTTCAGCTCTAGATGAATAAGATTTGAGTAAATTACTAATAATTATTTGGCTATCGACCATGGGACTAAAAAAGTGATACTCTAAACACTTAAATCATTTTTCTTTTCTCAACACATTAATTATCTAGCCGCATATTCAATAATATACCAGAATATAACTACAATCAAAACAAATAGTATGCCGATAAGAACCTTCTTCCAATCACGATTTCCATACTCTTCTTCTTCGATTTCGGTGTCAATTTCACTCTTCTCCTCTTTATCTACCTTGATTTTCTTTTTTTCTGTCATTGGTTCACTTCTCTTATCGGATTTAAATGGTGATAGTAGTTTTTGTAATTCACTTAGATATTTTATAGTTTATCAATTTTATGGGGTATGATTTTTCGTACAAGAGTTTGAGGGGTTTGAATGTTCTTCGTATACTCCATGTCATAGGTTTTACAGGTGGTATTTAGTCTTCATTCTCTAAATTATCAATTGTTCTAATAACATTGTCAGATACATAAATATCTGCATTAGCTAACAGGGCTAGCAGTGTAGCATGACTTGGAATCATCTGAAAACGTTGAACATCTGAAAACCCTTCCAACCTAATTTCAACAGTTGCTTGATAAGCATTTGAATAAGGAATTATGGAATCGATTATGATTTTTTCAACTATACAAATCTCTGGGATAAGTTCTGCTAGTGTAAGTCGCGAATCATTACCATTAACTCCACTAATAATCCTTGAGATATCAATAGCTATTGAAATAGGAATGCTTGCCATTAGGAAGTTTTCACCATTTTCAAGTTCAAAATTCAATAATGGAATTTCAGTATGTTCAATCCCACTTGTATCCTTTTCATCTGTAAAAACATCTGGACTAGCTGTAAGCACATCTATATTAATCACTTTGAACAGCTTCGTATCTTCCGAAAAGGAACCGTTTTCCATAAGAACACTGTTTAGAATATATTGAAAAATGTTGGGTTAGTTTCCATCGTAGTTCTTTCAATTTAAGTAGGTGTTATTAAGGAAGGAAAAGCACTAATACTTTTACTTTTAAATGATATCAATCTGCTAATTGGTTTTTAGCAAAGTATTAACGTTGGATGTTGAGAATGATAAACAGAGTGAAAAATCATCTAAAAAATCCTAAAAATAGAATCAACATTATCCTTAAGATGTCTATTTCTGCATCTTTAGCTAGCCTAGGAATTGTTCTTTCCACTATTGTTGTTTTTGTCCCAAATATGGAGTTCATTTCTGTAACTATTTTTCTCGTTTCGATATTGTTTGGGATTTACTATGGTTTGATGGTAGCTGTTTCAATATCTGTCGTTTATGAGTTTATTATAATAGCAATAATAGGGTCAGCAGGTTATTTAATTTTTTTTAAATTAATATGCTATATTGGTTTAGCTGTAGTTTCAGGTTTAATGAGAAAGATATTCCTAAGGCTTTCTTATTGGGAATTAGGGGTTTTTGGAAGTTTCTTTGCTATTATCTATGATATATTAACTACAATCGGATATCAAATTGTAGTCATTAGAAGTGATTTTGTTTTCCAATATTTGTTAGTACTTCTTGGTACTGGTATTATTTTTACCATAACCCATGTAGTCAGTAATTTTGTTTTGTTTAGTTTCACAAAAACTATGATAAACTGGATATATTCAGCTTTCAAGGCAAGAGGAATCAAACAGCTAATGATTCCTTCTATCTATGATGAGGAAACTATTGCATCTGTTGTATCTGAAGGTGGTAAAACTTGAAACGATCAAAGATAGTTTTTCTTACAATAGCCATCATAATTCTGACAATTATATCAATAGCTCTTTCATTCTATATCAAAAATACAAAAACTAATCAGAATGGGGATGAAATTACAGTTTTAGTAATTATTAACTACGGTTCGTTGAAAACCACAAACAACCATGAAGAATATAATGTCACAATTGAAGGGGGCGCTTCTTCTCTTGTTGCATTTTCCTTAGTTGCAGATTTAGAACTAACAAATTTCTCATTTGGATCATATGTCAAGGGTGTAAATGGGTATTCTGAAGTACTTCCTGATTATTGGGCATTTTATTATTATGATTATCTAATAGATGATTGGCAATATTCTCCTTATGGAATTAGCAACTATTATTTAGAGGAAGATGATAGAATCAAACTACAGTACACAGGATAGAAAATTGAAAAAGTTAATGAAGTGAATGAGATATGTCTGAATTAAAAGGTCAGTTCTTATTAATTGCTTACCAAACACAGCGACCAATTTCTATTGTTGTTTTACCGGTTATTCTAATAAGCTATTTAATCGGCGTTCTCTATTCAAATTTGGAAACTCTTCTCGTTTTGTTTCCTTCAGGTGAAGGAGAATACTCTTTTCAAATTTTAGAGGGTTTAATTCTGGTATCTGTAGCTGTTGCTTCTGGTTTTTTGATTGTTTTTGCTTTAAAAAAACATTTAATCTTGGTTTTGAAGTTATTCTTTGCTTTATCGTTTTTTACATCCTCTGTGTGTATGTTATGGATCCATGGTTATCTCTTTGAAGTCACATTCCTTGAGAATGTTTTCTGGGTTGAGATTCTCACAGCAGTACTAGGTGGAATTATAGGGTTTTTCGCTATTTGGTCCTTCATTCTAGGAAAAGGAGGTGTTAAAGTAAAAAATACAGTAGTTTTTCTTCTAGGGATTGCTATGGGAACCATATTTGGCATGATATTTTCCTTTATTACTTTCATAACTCTTATAGTTCTGATTTCATTGTTCGACATATATTCTGTCTTTAAGGGGCCTATTAGTGAGATATTCAAGAAAACAAATTTATCTGTTTCATCAAGTACTCAACATGAAGTTAGTCAATCAGTTGCAATTGGTATTGGTGATTTTATCTTTTATTCTTCTTTGGTCACTTTCATAACAAAAGAATTGGACCCAATTCTTGGTTTTGTTTCCATAATTGGTATTCTAGTTGGAATTAAAATTACAGAAAATATGCTTTTTAGATATGGTAAATTTCCTGGGTTACCAATACCTGTTTTTCTTTCTCTTCTCTTAGTTCTGATTGGTTGGTTATTCTTAACACATCTTCTTTAAGTTGTAACTATCTAAAACATGCATAGAATATGAACAAAAATCAAAAGGTTTAAAATGACTCCAAAGGCAATTAACTCGGTTGAATAAGGTGTCTTCTCGTAAATTCAGGTATAGAGGATATACATTGGAAGAATTAAAACAAATGTCCATGGATGAAATATTAAACTTATTACCTTCAAGAAGAAGAAGGAGCTTATCTCGTCAAGAATTTTGGACACCACGTAGAAAGAAATTATTAGAGGATATTAGACGAGTCATGGAACCTAGAGATAAAAGCGAGAAACTTATCGTTCGCACTCATGTTAGAGATATGCCTATTCTTCCTGAAATGGTAGGTGCAACAATAGCTGTCTACAATGGTCGTGAATTTTTAGAAATTGAAATTCAACCTCAAATGATTGGGCACCTCTTGGGTGAATTCTCACCAAGTACAAAAGTAGTTCGTCATGGGGCCCCAGGTATTGGAGCAACAAGATCCTCATTGTATGTTCCACTGAAATAATTCCCTTTTCATTTCTACTGAAATTTTTTAAACAAGTTATTTCTGTCTTTAAACGATGAGTTCTGAAAATTCAGCTGAAGGTTCAAAAGAATCCAAGGCGTATCAACGTCTAGTAAAGAATCTCACTATTGATTTACTTTGGATTTGGGTTTTAAAACTTCTAAGAGAAAAGCCAAAATATGCTTATCAGTTGAAACAAGAAATCCAAGAAAGGTTCAACTTTAGTCCAGCTACAGTAACAAATTATACAATACTATATCTTCTTGAAAGAGAAGGTCTGGTAGAAAAAACAGAAATGAGAAATAGTGACGAAAGAATCGACAGAAAATACTATGTAATCACTAAGTTTGGTGAGGAAGTGATGGATGACGCAGAACTATATCTCAAACAAATCTATGAGAAGCTATTTTCAAAAGAAATTGATTCATAGACATTTCTCGCTCATTTTTCAACAAATTTAAAAGTTCAAACTTTGTTTCTGATTTAGGTACAGTATAATGAAGGTGAATATTTAACATGCCTAAAAAGAGAAAATCGGGAGGAAGGTCTGGAGGAAAGCGAGGTAGAGCCACTTCAGTTCAATGTCATTCTTGCGGAAAATTAGTTCCAACTGATAAAGCTAAAAAATTCAGCGTCTATTCCAGTGCAGTAGATTACCGGTTAGCTAAAGAACTTAGAGATGAAGGTGCTTATATCCCTCGTCAAAAGAAGATTGCATATTATTGTATTTCTTGCTCTATTCATAGAGGGAGGACAAACATAAGATCTAAAAGTGATAGAAGAAGCTGATAGCTCTTCAATCTTCTTCTTTTATTCTTTTCTTAAGCTGGGGGAATAACATTTGAAATTAATCTTCTTGATTCCTTCTTCAACCATAAGAAGCACGACTAAAAAAACCATAAAATCAGTAGTAGGTGGACAAGAAAGACTAGATGTTCTTTCACGCTGTTTGCTAAATTTAAGCAGATGGAATAACAGAATAAATAGAGAGATCCAATTATTAATTTATATGTCCCATGAACAAGAACAAAAGGTGTTAAGCATTCCAATTTCAGATAAATTTAGTACTCTTCACAATGAAATTGATTCTACCTACATGATGCTAGATGTTCTGTCAAGCCCTGAAGAATACAACGCAGAATATAGAGTGATACGTTTTAATAAATTATTAGATAATCTTACTAAAGATTCCTCAATCTTTTATCTTACATCTGAAGGTTTATCCATCGATAAACAAAAGGTACTTACTCAAAACAATCTTTCTTTGTGCTTTATTTTAGGAAGTCAGCACGACTTGTCCGATGAACAAGAAAAAGCGTTGTTTGATATTGAATATATTCCAATTAGTTTAGGAGAAAAGGATTATCTAGCATCACATGTGATAACTATTGTGTGCAATCATCTATCTCATTTAGATAATAATTAGTTTGAAGTGCTCATTTAATAAAATTTTAATGTTATACTCTCAATTTAATATTAAGATGAGTGAAAAAGAATCCCCTATAGTTACAAAGAAAATGTTGGCTTTAGGATTTACAGCTCCTTTTATTTTTAGTATTGGTGGGATGGGGATTGCTTATTTGGCAACCAAAAATCATTCTAGTAAAATACGTAGTATATCACTCATTGTGGCAACTTTTCTTGGACTCTTATTATCGATAGTAATTATTTTTTTGATGCAATGGTATATTAACCGAAAAATAGATCGAAAATAATTCATATATTTGGTCAATCTTCAGGTTTACATGGGGTAACAAAGGTTTCTATTGATAATGATAGATTAGTTCTAGGATTTAGCATAAAAGCTAAAACAATTTTTAAGGTGACATATTGAGCTATTTTTTTCTCCTTTTTACTTCGCTAGTAAATCACAAATTTTTTAATACGCGACTAATAGTTCGAATTATAAAGCGTTGAGGGTCAATGATGAGCACAAAACGAAGAAAAATATTGATTATGGGCGCAGCAGGAAGGGATTTTCATAACTTTAACACATATTATCGTACCAATGAATCTTATGAAGTTGTAGCTTTTACTGCTACACAAATCCCAGATATTGTTGATCGTAAATATCCTGCTGAACTCTCTGGAGAATTATATCCTAATGGTATTCCCATTTATGATGAAAGTGAACTTGTAGAAATTATAAAGAAATATGATGTAGACGAGGTAGTTTTCTCATATTCTGATGTTACACATCAATATGTTATGCACAAAGCATCACTTATAAACGCATGTGGAGCAGCTTTTTCTCTTTTAGGTACTAAAGGTACAATGATTAAGAGCACTAAACCCTTAATCAGTGTATGTGCAGTTAGAACTGGAAGCGGTAAATCCCAAACTTCCCGTAAAATTGTTCAGCTTTTACATGATGCTGGGAAGAAAGTCGTAGCTATTCGTCATCCAATGCCATATGGTGATCTTGTTAAACAAGCTGTTCAAAGATTTGCTGAATATTCTGATTTAGATAAACATGAAACAACAATTGAAGAAAGGGAAGAATATGAACCTTATATTGACAAAGGTCTAGTTATATACTCTGGTGTGGACTATGAGGCTATTTTAAGAGAAGCTGAAAAAGAAGCAGATGTTATTCTCTGGGATGGGGGTAATAATGATTTTTCATTCTATCAACCTGATTTACAAATAGTTATAGCTGATCCACACAGGGTGGGACATGAGACCTCATATCATCCAGGAGAAACAACTCTCAACCTAGCAGATGTTGTAGTTGTCAACAAAATAACTACAACCGATTACAAGAATGTCATGGAACTTGAGGAAAATATCCGAAAAGCTAATCCCAATGCTATCATAATTGAAGCCGCTTCACCTATTTTTGTAGATAACCCTGAGTTAGTTAAAGGAAAAAGAGTCTTAGTTATAGAAGATGGACCAACATTAACTCATGGTGAAATGAAATATGGCGCTGGTGTTGTTGCAGCTAGGAGATTTGGTGCAAAGGAACTTGTTGATCCTCGCCCATATTTAGTTGGTAGTATGAAAGAGACTTTTGATAAATATCCAGAAATAGGTACTCTTCTTCCAGCCATGGGTTATTTTGAACAACAGCTTAAGGATTTAGAAGAAACTATCAATAATACAGATTGTGATGTGGTAATTTCAGCAACCCCAATAGATATAACTCGACTAGTTAAAGTCAATAAACCGATAGTTAGGGTAAGATATGAACTTGAGGAAATTGGCTATCCAAAATTAGAAGATATTTTAAAAGAGAAAAACTTCCTTTGATTTTTCTTTTTCATCTTTCTCTTTTTTAATCAAACTTCTTCGAAACATTTGCTACTTTCTTAATAAGACGTCTTCTATCGAGAAAGTAAGCTATTAAATTAATCGAAAGCAGTACCCATAATATGTGTGGAAAGAAAATTTTAATATCTTTTCTACTAGAAAAATAAATTTTTATTCTCATATTCTTTTCTTTGATTGGATTTTATGACGGCATCTACTGAAAATGAACTCATTACTGATGGATCTGATGTTTTAATTGTTCTAGATAGTAGAAAGAGATGGTTAGCTAAATCAATTAGTGGTAAACAATTTCATTGTCACAAAGGTTTTTTTGATTTTGACCAGATTATTGGAAAACCATTTGGAACAAGTGTAACTACCAACAAATCAATCAGTTTAACTATCTATAATCCAATACCTAGTGATTTTCTTAAGCAGATTCCACATAGTTCTCAAATAATCTATACAAAAGATGCTGGTTCAATCTTATTAAATGGTGGAATAAAACCAGGTAGTAGAGTAATTGAAGCTGGAACTGGCAGTGGAGCTTTAACATCAATACTAGCAACATATGTGGGTCCTACAGGGCATGTTTATACTTATGAGAATAGAGAGGAAGCATTCAATACAGCAAAGAAAAATCTTTCGAGAATTGGAGTTGAATCACATGTATCAATGAAGCTTAAAGATGTTTCAACTGGGTTTGATGAAAAGGGTGTTGATGCTGTAGTTCTTGATTTAGGCGATCCTTGTACAGTGATTCCATATGCATTTGACTCCTTGAAATATAGTGGTATAATTACAGTTTTTTTGCCAACATATAATCAAATTGAGAAAGTATTTACCAAATTTCTAGAATTTAGTTTTGGTGATATACAAGCTCTTGAACTGATTCGAAGAGATATTCAACTTAAAGTAAATGCTATCCGACCTAATACCAGAATGATTGGACATACTGGTTTTTTGATTTTTGCTCGAAAATTGTACAAGGAAGAAGATGGATGAGAATTATTTTCCGATGTAATAATTGTGAGATAATCAATGAAATTCCAGATAATTACAGACACAGATTCTGTAATAACTGTAATAGAATAATCACTTACACTTCTGGAGAAGCTATAATTTGTAATAAGTCGTCACACGATTGTGATGCTTTTCTTAAAGCTGGAAATCTAAATACGGACTTAGCAGAGAAATTCTTTTCTATAGCTGATTCCCATATTGGGTTAATTTCCAATTTAATTGAAAGTTATGTACATAAACAAGTTGAGCTCCCCGACATACCTTCAGCATCGCTATCTGATACTATATTACATTTGGTAAAGGGAAATGTTTCAGGAACTTTAGATGATTTGATCAGAAGTAGTGATTTATTTAATATTGGGTTAAACAAGCTAGAAAAAATTCTTTTACAAATGATGAAAGAAGGTATGGTTTACCTTCCTAAAAGTTGGTTATTAAATCTAACTTAAATTTAACTCAGTTAATATCTTCTCTTTGTTAATTTCTCTTTTAACCAACCATAAATAATTACAATCACAACAATCCCTACACCGGCAGCAAAAGTTAGACCAATACCTAAAATTATGTTTGAAGGTCCGCCGAAATCAACAACCGATACTGTAATATTTTCAGCAGCTATGTAATCTCTAGCACTAGGTCCAAAGGTTTCATGTGGGTGATAAGCATCAAGTGCTTTGAAGTATATTGATACATTATAATCCGCTTCTGGACTTGTAATTTCTTCTCTAAGAGTGCCTGTTAAACTAGCTCCAGGTTCAAGAGTTCTGTGATCAAAATCATAATTTACAGTGTAAGTTGTGTTGAATTTGTCATTTCCACCTAAATGAATAAAATCAACATTGAAGGATATTACTTCAATTTCTAAGTCACCGAAGTTAACAATAGTTGCTTGAATTGTAACTCTAGTGTTTCTAGTAATATATGTTTTAGATATGCGTCCATTAAACGCACCAATATATTGTTCTGTTTGTGCTCTAGCAACGTTTGAATACGGATGCAACATAAATATAGCCAATAAAAGAAACACACTTGTTTTTGCCCAGAATTTTTTGCTCATAGATATCAACTTTCTTGTGTGAGTAATATTGAGAGTTCTCTTTTTAACCCATCTAAAGACCTTTCAATTCTCTTCTCATAAGTATTGTTAATGCTGATTTTTCCATCAGTGGACTCTATCCTTATTCCACCCATTGATTTGATAAAATCTTTTGACAGGTTAAATTTCACATTAAGCTCTTTGTTTGTGATTTGTTTGGAAACATTGTCAAAAAACTGTTTAGAGAATATATCTTTGTCTTCTTTTCTACATAAAACAGTAATTTCAGGTTGTTTAAGAGTTAAGGCAGCTTCTAAAACCAATTTTTCAAGACTTTTTTCATACTCTTTGGTACCTGTGAAAGCAGTTATTTTCTTTTTTGCTTTTTCTATGAGAGCATAGACCAAATCGTCTCTATATTTTGTAATTTGAAGTTTAAGCTCAAGCTCTTTCTTTGCTTTCTTTTTTGAAAATTCAGAATCAGCTCTGATTTTTGCTTCTTCTACAATCTTTTCTTGAATTGCTTTGATCTTTCCTTCTGTTTCTTGGTTGACAGAAGCAATTGTTTTTTTCTGATCAGCTAAGATTTCCTTTATTATCTTCTCAGTATTTTCTTCAATCTTTATAGTTATTTCTGAATCTTTATGTTTGCTGCTCATTGGAACCCTCTCAAAGCTGGGGGGAATTAATAGGGACTTCATAAGTCGGCATATAAAAATTTTGGTTAGGAATTAATTATTAATCCCTTAATTCAATGAGCAATTACTCAAACAATGTTTCATCTGTGGCATATTTATACGCTACAATGAAGAGCGCAAAGAATATACATGCTGACAATGCAACAATTATTGTGATTGCTATTTCAGGTCTTGCCAT
>JAUWEG010000031.1 GCA_030608385.1 Candidatus Heimdallarchaeota archaeon | reverse complement strand
AAACAATCTTGCCATCAATAAAATTCCACAGTACCATTTCAGCTTCCTGAAACTGCGATTTAAGATTTCCTGTAATCGTTTCAATGGGATAAGTAATATATTTCAGTCCTTGAATATGATGTAATTTATGAACGATATCTAATGAAAAATCAAATTTGTTTTTTTGTTGATTTTTCAATCGAGATGGAAAATACAACTTCAAAAAGTACTTTTCATTCTTCTTTGTAGTTATTATATATGAAAATGCGAATTCTCCTACTGGAACGAATTTGAAGTTTTTCACTTCCAGATTATAGACATCTTGAATCTTTTTTTTCAATTCCATTTTGTCAATAGAGGGTTCAATTTTCATTATCTTACACACAACTAAATATCAAGACAACTATTTTGAATGTTGTGAAGTCTCAACACTTTTCTTGGAATTTTTATTTCCTATGAAGTAATAGAATAGGTATACAATTACTACAGCTGAAATTATGATAATTGATGTTGTAATAAAAACAGCTTCAATTCCGAATTTATCCCATATTGGAGATAAGCTTAATGTGGATACAGATCGAGAGAGAGATACATAGAATCCTAGTGCTCCAAGAGCCATTCCACGTTGAGTATTTTTTGATACCATGGAAGTTCCTGTATTTACACCTATATAGCTTGTTAAACTACTTGCACTATATACCATGTATACAACAATCAACCAAGACAAGGAATTCACAAATACCATTAGGATAAGCATACTTGAAGAAAGAAAGAGTGTAACAAATATTGGTCCTTTGTACCCGAATCTATCAACTAATCGTCCTAGGTAAGGTTTGAAGAAAATCAACACACCAGATGATATCCAAGCTATTTGTGCAACTACATCGTAAGAGAATCCCTTTGCTACAATTAGGAATGGAAAAAAAGCCGTGACCATATATTCTAGAAAAGCTATCGCTAATTGTATAACATAAATGAAACTTAGTTTTTTCTGCTTTGTAACTATGAATAATGACCGAAACATAGAAACAAAAGCATCACCCAAAGCTTTCAATTTGGAATCTACTTGTAGTCGGTCTTCCTTTTTCAGTACTTCAGGCATGAAAAAAGCTAACGCAATCACTCCAATAAGAGAAATACCTGCTCCCCAAAAGAAAAGAATACGTAGTTGAGACAGGTGATATGTTATTTCAGGCATATTGAGGACATTCATATTTGATGATGGCAAAATTGTAGAAATAGTTATTTTTGATCTTTTTAACTGAAGAAAAGCTAGCAAAGCGCCTAATATGGCCCCCAAATCTGTTCCTTGGAACAATCTCCCTTGTACCTTACCCAGATTCTTACTTTCTTCTACATCAGAAATGTATGCAAATATTACTGGCCAGAAGCAAGACATTCCTATAGCTAGGAATGTTATTGCTACAATTACTAAACTCCAGTGAGACGATATAGCAAGAAAGAATAAGCTTATAGTGTAAAATCCAGCTCCAGCAATTAACAAAGGTTTTCTACCAATCATTTGTGAAAAATGTCCTAGAGGAACTCTTAGAAATATCTGATAGATATTTCTTAATGCAAGAATAAGTGTTATCATCAAGACTACAGTATTAATGTCTTTCAAGTGTAAACCAACATAGGACATGAAAATTGTCAATGAAAAACTCCCAACTATTCCCAATAATATTGGAGAGAGTCGACGACGATCATCTAGATACAACCTTGTTTTAACTTCATTTAGTGTTTTTGACAAAAGATTGTTATCGTGACTCAATATTCTCAAGTCCCTTCTCTTGTGGATAGTTTTTAGTTGTATTTTAAATATAGTGGATTTATCAGATGAAAAATAAAGGTATTCTTTCCTATCCGTCTAAATTTAATTAGTAGGAACAAATTTCTCAATTATTGAGATTCTAAGAGTTATACATTTTAATTCAGTGTGTTAGCAATTTTCAAAATCCCTTTTCCTTTTCCACAATTTTAAAATAATCTCTCGATATTAGTGATATAGGTTAATATGTTTCCACACTCACCACAATCGGCAGTACCTCCTGATAAACTTGTCCAACAATTAATAGTTCAAGCTATACAAGCATTCTATATTCAAGATTATGAAACAGGTATGTATTTTCTTCAACAGATTAAATCTAATTTACCTCGTTACATGTATCAATTGAATCCACAGATGAGATCTCTAGCTAAAGAAGTTGTTAAGCTTCTGCAAGATGGAAGCTTAGTTCCAGATAGATCAGCTGAATCTGTAGAAGAAGCTGCTGCTGATACTCATCCAGGATTATCTGGTAGTACTGTTGAATATACTCCCCCAAGTGAATCTGTTACTCAAGAACTTCAAGAGCAACAATCAGAATTAGTTGAAGCTCCTCAATTAACAGAAACTGAGATAGAAGGACCAACTGTTGATACTTCACAAGATGTTGTTTTTGAACCACAAACTGAATCTGTTGGTGAACCAGCAGAGGAGTTTCCAACAGCTCAAAAAACAGAAACACCGATAACAGAACCTCCATATGAGGAAACTGAAGCTCCAAGAGGCACATTACCTAGTGATTTCATCTCGGAGTTATCAACTGCAGTAAGTTCTGTAAGAGACAAAAAGAAGAAGAAAAAAAAGGATGAAAAACTTGTTGGTTCAATGGATGAACTAGAAGATTTTGATTTCTAATCTTTCTGGTTAACTTTTTGGTTAATTACTTTAACAACTGTCCAATCATGTCTAATTAGGCTTGTTACTGCAATTTCTAAATCCTGCATGGTTTCCTTTAGTTTCTCTTTTAAAATCTCTTGAGGAATTGCTGAATAAATATTCTTTATCCCTCCATTTTCTAGAGGTTCTGTTTCTTTGCTAATTAAACCTTGCTTAATCATGATTTGAACAAGGCGAACTGCTGTGGTACGGTCTTTATGTACTCTGTTTGCAATATCCATAATGGATCGCTCTTCTTGTAAAGTAAAAAAGTAAATATTCACATGAATGCATTTTAATCCAAATAAAAATTCAAATATAGGGCAGACTTTGTAATTACATTCTAAAAATTCACATTTACAATGTCCATGGTCTAAACTTTTGGATATTGTAACTGGCAAATCTATTAAGCAAGGTTGAACTCGCTTCTCTTTTTTCATGGACATGAAAGTATCCCCTCGTATGTGTATTAAAAACACACATATAATAAATCTTGTGTTTTTACGAAATGGCAAAACAGAATGGTTTATATGGTGTGCGAAGAAATTACACACAGCGAAATAATTGTTTGGTGCCCGAGAATGGATGAAGAATTAGAACGTATAAAACAAGAAAAAATGATTAAATTAATGAAAGATGATGTACCTACTGTAGGGGATTTCCCAATTGCTGAGGTAGTAGAGCTTGATGACAACTCATTTGACTCATTTGTTATTCAATCTGGAATAGTGGTTGTAGATACATGGGCTGTTTGGTGTGGTCCCTGTCGTACAATGGAACCAATTATGAATCAACTAGCTAAAGAATGGTCAGGAAAGGTTACAATTGGTAAACTAAACGTGGATCAAAATCCTCGTACCTCAATGAAATTTGGAATATCTTCAATTCCTAACTTCTTGGTATTTCAAGATGGTAAATTTTTAGGTAATGTAGTTGGAGCAGTAGGTAAAAAACCATTTGAAAAATTATTTAAAAAGCTTCTATCGGGAGATAAAGATAAGAAAGAAGGATATACTTAACTTTCAATATCCTCTTCACTTAAATCAATTATAGTTGCAAAAACAATACGTTCATTTGGCTTGGTAGACATGATTTTTACACCTTTTGTATTTCTACTTATTTCTCTTATTGTTTCTATCCTTGTTCGAATACTTATTCCAAGATTATTCAATATAGAAACACTGTTTTCTTTTGTTGGTTTCTTAGGTACAACCAGAACTGATGCAACATTTCCATTTCGTTCTTCAGTTTTTATATCAATTACACCTCTAGCTCCTCTGTGAGTGAACCTATACTCATCACAAGCTGTTCTCTTACCATATCCTCTTTCTGTTATTGTAAGAATGGAGGAATCTTTCATCTCTGACTCAGGTACAGTTAAGCCACCAATTATTATATCGTTTGGTGTTTTAAATCTCATTCCTGTTACTCCCCTAGTTGCCCTACCCATAGGTCTGACTTCTTTTTCAGGAAAATGAGCCATTAATCCAAATTTGGTTGCAAGGTAGATATGATCATCACCATTTGTTACAAATGAATTAACAACCTTATCACCAGCTTCAAGACGTATTCCAATAATTCCAGTTTTTCTTACATTTGAAAACGCAGATAGTTTAGTTTTTTTCACTTTACCTCTTGCAGTTACAAAGAACAAGAATAACCCTTTATCAAAGGAATCTCTCTCTACTGGAACCATTTTTACTACTGCTGAATCAACAGGAAGAACTGTTTTCCATGGACTTCCTCTTGCATTCCTACGTTTTGCTTCAGGTATTTCAAACGCTGGAGTAGAGTGTACTAAACCATTCTCAGTTATCAATAAAAGAGTACTTTTGTTAAGAGTTACTAGAATATCATTCAAAGAATCATTTTCTCGTAGAGTTACAGCTGTCATGCCTTTTCCACCTCTCCTTTGAGTCCTGAATTTGTCTATTTCAATTGATCTTACATATCCTTGTTGTGTAGTTGTAATCAAGAGATGTCTATCATGTAGCATTTGATAAATATCAGCATTAACGGGAATATCGGCGTCATCAGTTATGGTTGTTCTCCTTTCATCTCCGAATTTTTCTTTAATTTCTTCAAGTTCTTTCTTAATAATCTGCATTCTTTTTTCTTTATTAGCTAGAATATCCCTATATTCCTCAACTTTTGCTTCTAGTTCTTCCTTCTCAATAAGAATGGCTTCAACTTCCATTTTTGCTAAACGAGCCAATTGCATTGATAGTATTGCTTTTGCTTGTGCTTCATTTAAGCTAAATCGTTTAATGAGTTTCTCTTGAGCAGCTTGCCTATCGTCTGATTTCTTAATTAATTCAATAACTTCGTCAATATTTTGAAGAGCAATATACAATCCTTCAAGAATATTCAAACGCATCAAGGCTTTGTTTAGATTGTGTTTTACGGTTTTTTTAACTACGTGTTCCCTATGTTCTAAAAATATTGTTAATGCTCTTTTTAGATTTAGTAGTAGAGGCCTGCCTCTTGCAAAAGCTATGTTTTTTGCGTAGAAGGTTTTCTCTAATTGAGAATGTTTGTATAGTTGGCTGATAATTACTCGAATACTTTTTTCATGTGAATAATCTTCATGAATATCGATTTCAATCCGTATTTTGTTCTTTGAAAGATCTCTAGCATCGACTAAACCACGAATCTTCTTTGATGATATCAGATCATGGAGTTCTTCCATCAAATTGCTTTTATTTGTAAGATAAGGGACTTCATGAATAATAATAGTAGCTTCATCTCTACTCTCTGTTGGTTCCTTCACTTCAAGTTTTGCTCTTAAGATAATTGGTCCTTTTCCAGTGCTATTGAATAATCGCATAGCTCTTCCATTGACAATTACACCACCTGTTGGAAAATCTGGACCTTTAACATATTCTGATAAATCCTCAACTATAGTATTAGGATCATCAATTAACTGAACAGTGGCATCAATAACCTCACCAATATTGTGAGGAGGCATGTTTGAACTCAAACCTACAGCAATACCTGATGTCCCATTTACTAAAAGTAGAGGAAATTTAATAGGTAAGACTGTTGGTTCCATTTCTTCTCCATCAAAATTTTCTTGGAACTTAACAATTTCTGGAATAACATCTTGAAGAAGTTCAGAAGATATTTTAGCCAATCTAGCCTCTGTGTATCTCATAGCAGCGGGTGGGAAACCATCAATAGAACCAAAGTTTCCTTGACCATCAACAACAGGATAGCGTAAAGAAAATGGTTGAGCAAGTCTTACTAAAGTTTCGTAAACACCACCTGCATGAGGATGGTATTTACCAGTGACTTCTCCTACAATTCTTGCACATTTTTTATGAGAGCTTTGATGGGTTAATCTCATCTGATGCATAGCCCAGAGAATCCGCCTATGAACAGGTTTTAAACCATCTCTAGCATCAGGTATTGCCCTCTCACTGATTATATAATAAGCATAGTCAGTATATGCTTCTTCCAAAGTTTTTGATAAAGATGAACGATGGATAATTTCGCTTGTTTCATCACTTGTCATTTCAATTAACCCCTATTCACAACTCCAATTCATCAGGTACTTCATCACCGGATATCTCAATATCAATAAGCTCTTCAGCTGTATCCTCAACAACAGATTCATCTGTATCATTACTAGTAATACCATATTCTTCTTGATACTCATTAGCATCAATTTTGAATACCTCTTCCATGATGAATCTCTTTCTGAAACTCACATCGCTCCCCATCAGTTGCTCAAATCTCTGGTCTGCGAAAGCTGCATCGTCTATTCTTAATTGAACTAAATATCGACTGTTTTTTTGCATTGCAGTCACTTCTAACTGTTCTGCATTCATCTCACCCAAACCTTTGTATCTCTGAATTCTAATATTGGAAGGATCAATTTTAGCTTTTGCGAGTTTTTCTATGATTGCATCTCTTTGTTCCTCTGTAAAGCAGTATTCGTGGTTGCTATTTTTTAGGATATCAGATTTCCCTCTTGTAAGATGGATTCTAAAAAGTGGAGGTTTAGCCACATAAATCAGCCCAATTTCTATCAACTCACGCATATATCTATAGAATAAAGTAAGGAGTAATGTCATGATATGAGCACCGTCAACATCTGCATCTGTAAGTATGATTATCTTTCCATATCTGCATTTTTCTATTTCAAAATCGTCGCCAATCCCAGTTCCTATAGCCATAATAATACTCTGGATTTCTTTATTACCAAGAGCTTTCACCAGTCTAGACTTGAAAACATTCAGAACTTTTCCTTTTAAGAACAGAACTTCTTGAAATTGACTATCTCTAGCTTTTACTGCAGTTCCACCAGCTGATGGTCCTTCAACTAAAAATAACTCTCTTTTTGCGGGATCAGTTTCTCTGCACTCTATAAGTCTTCCCGGTAACCCCATTCTTTTATCTTTCATTCTAACGAATTCTCTTGCTTTCCTTGCAGCTACTCTTGCAGTCTTTGCTTCCATAGCTTTTTCGATAATGTTTCTAGCTGTTTTTGTATTGATTTCTAAATATTCTTTGAATTTATCCGTCATTACTCTTTGAATAATTCCCTCAACTTCGCTATTACCAAGTTTAGTTTTTGTTTGTCCCTCAAATTGAGGTTCAGGATGTTTTATACTTAGAATCGCAATTACTCCTTCCCTGGCATCTTCACCACGTAAATTGTCAGATTTATCCGTTATTAGTTTCTTTGTACGTCCGTAATCGTTGAGTGCTCTTGTTAATCCTGCTTTAAAACCTGAAATATGCGTTCCACCTTCTGAAGTATATATCCCATTTACAAAACCCATTATAATTTCATTATAGCTTTCAGTATACAAAATGCTTAATTCACATATGACGCCATCAATAGTTTTTTCACCGTGGAACACCTCTTCTGGTTTATCGAAAATACTTTTCTTTCCTTTACTAAGATCCAGAACAAATTGCTTTATTCCACCTTCGAAAAGATATTCTTGTCTTTTAGCTGGGTCAAATCTATCATCTGTTACAATAAATCTCAAATTCTTGTTAAGATAGGCCATCTCTTTGATTCTTCTGACAATTGTATCATATGAAAATCTAGTTTCTGTTAAGATTTCTGGATCAGGTTCAAAATAGATATAAGTACCAGTTGTTGGTATACCTTTTTGCTCGCTTTCAATAACCTTGGAAACAGCCTTTCCTTCTGAGTATTCTTGAATGTACTCATTCCCATTGAGGAAAACTTTTACTACTAACTTATCTGAAAGAGCATTCACACAAGCAAGACCCACACCATGTAATCCCCCAGATACTTTGTAAGCGGTCTTATCAAACTTTCCACCTGAATGAAGTTTAGTAAAAATCACTTCAAGTGTATTTTGATTGAACTTAGGATGTTTTCCTACAGGAATGCCTCTCCCATCATCTAAAACGGATATCCCTCCTTCACGATGAAGAACAATTTGTATATTTTTACAATAGCCGGCCATATATTCATCAACGGAATTATCCACGACCTCCCAAACAAGATGATGTAACCCTTCCTCACCTGTGGTTCCAATATACATTGCTGGTCTTTTTCTTATCCCTTCAGTCCCTTCTAGAACCTTGATTGTATTAACATCATATTTAACTTCAGTGCTTAAATTTGTCTTTGATTCTTCATTCATAACTATCACTAATTGGTGATGATTTTTTTATCCAAAAATGGATACCAGATTTCTGCCGTTTTAGGATTATTGTCGGGTATTTCCCCGAAAATAATCTACTATTAAAAAATAAATTTTATCATTTAAAAATACATTGGTTTGCACTATTAAAAAGGCACAAAGCATCAAGAAAAGGCTAATTTAAAGCGTTCAACTAGACCGAAACCTAATTCAACAAACAACTGGATATTTTTTTAGACAACTACTCTAGTTCCTAACTCACATTTTATGGCTTAAATTGTGTTTTCTGGGTTGGTAATTTAGCAATTCCTTGGGTTTCTCTTACAAAACTTTTACAAGCTTCAACTTTTGGACCCATACGTCCTTTTATGAAGAGATCACCTTGATTATATTGCTTTGTCAAAACGAGGTTTACCTCACCAAGAGCTTCAGAGTTTTCCTTGTTATAGTTCAGATAAAGAACAATAAAACGTTTAATTTTCTATTTGGAGGGAAGATTTTTCAATTTTTCCCTTTAAGGAGCTTTTGGAATTACTAATTACGTTGACACAGACTCTCTCCCCTAAATTTCCACCTAAAAGAATTATTGGTCGATAGAAAATATTCCTAGCGAACATGTTTCCTTTATGAGTTTCTTTTAGAATTATAGCATTACCTTTCCATCCAATCCGTTCTTTGTTTCTTATGGTTTGGAGAGCATGTACTTTTTCAGCGATGAATTTGCTTCTTTTCTTTTTTATATCTGGTGGAATTTTATTATCAAAATTTACAGATGCTGCAAAGGGTCTGTCACCATATTTTGAAACATTAACAATATCAAAACAGTTTTTCTCCAAGCAATTTACAGTGAGTTCAAAATCGTAGTTTGTTTCACCAGGAAAACCTACAATGACATCAGTGGATAAAGTCATTTTAGGAAAACGTAATCTTATCTTCTTGATTAAATTATTGAAACTTTCAGCGTCATAATCCCTTTTCATCAAATCTAATATCCTATCTGATCCACTTTGAACAGGCAAGTGAAGGAAGCGATAAATTCGTTCATCTTTTTCCATTAAATCAAGTAAAGGGTCTATTATTTCCGCTGCGTATTTAGGATTCATCATCCCAATTCGTATTTGAAAGTCTCCTTCTATTTCCAGCATTTTAGAAAGGAGTTCAACAAGATCAACACCGTTATCCTTACCATAAGTAGCAGTATCTTGTGCTGTAACATACAGTTCTCGAGCACCTTTTTCAACTGCTTTTTTGGAATATTCAAATACATCCTGCATTGGATAACTCTGTAACCAACCTCTGGCATATTTTACCGTGCAATAAGTGCAACTACCTAAACATCCTTGAGCAATTGGTACGATAGAGGTTAATGGTTGATTTTCCAAGAAAACTGGGATATCGGGTAATCTCGCCATTTTATAGGCTTCCCCATTTGTCAGCTGAAGGGGAACATACTTGAGGATTGATTTTCCGATATTGGGTGGGGTCAAAATAGCATCAGGACATGCTTTCTTAATTCTATCAGGATTTATCTTGGGAAGACAACCTGTCACAATGATATCAGCATCGGTCATGCTGCATTCGTAAATATAATGAATAACTTTATCTTCAGTAGGAGTTTTTACTGCACAAGAATTTATGATTATGACATCTGCTGAATATTTGCTATCAACTTCTCGTCCATTAGAAGAAAGAAGAATCTGTCGAATATTCGCCCCCTCTCCCTGATTTTGTGTGCAGCCAAAGTTCTTGAGGTAGAACTGAAATTTCAAGCCATCACCCATTGAACAAATCTTCACTATTCACTTAAAAAAGGCTATGTTTGTTGAGAAAAAGTATGCAGAACAAATCAAAAAATAGCATCAAGGATGATAATCATTCGTATTGAAATCTACTGAAAAAACGAGTGTGATAGAAAGATTTTTGGATAGAAGAATTTACAGCTAATAAAATATGGGTGAAATCTATGAGTCAATTCGTCCCCACACCACCAATACTTCTCTATATAGTCGATATAATTAATGGCAAAGTAGCAAAAGAAGGGGAAGATAAATTTTCAAGATGGATGTTGACATCAGCTAACGGAGAGAAGGTTTACAAGGTTAGAATCACTGGAACTGTTGTTAACAAATACTTTAGCCCTGCTAGTGAGGACAAAAAAGCTTTTGCTTCTATTTCAATTGATGACGGTACTGAAGTCATTCGTGTAAAGGGATGGGAAGATGACGCAACGATTCTTAATGATGCTCTGGAAGAAAGTGATGAAGCAGAAATCATTGGAAGACCAAGAGTAAGTGAAGATGAAATTTATCTATTCCCGGAAACTGTTCTAAAAAATGAAGATTATAATAAAGAATTGTACCTGAGAACCAAGAAAATAAAAAGATATGCAAAAAAGGATTTTGTAATTTCCTTAGAGCAAACTATGGAAACAGAAGATTTTCAAAAGGAGAAGAAATTTATATTTGATATTATTTTGAATTCCGAAAATGGTGTAGATTTAGAAGAATTGATAGATCAAACAAAACTAGCAAAATCTACAATAGAAGCAATTATTCATGATCTTCTTAATAATGGAGATATTTATGAGCCAAGTGCATTGAAATATAAGAACATATAAACTATCAATTACTCATCTAAGAAATGAGCATTTAATAATTGAATTAACTTTTCTTTTAAATCAAGTCCTTCGATAGAAGAAGCTAGTTCTTCGATTTCATCAGCTAATTCGTTTAAACTGAGAATATATCTTAACCATAGACCAAGATCGCTAGAAATTGAACTATCACTTTCTACGCGGTAAGAGTGAAATTCTATTGAAAAATAAGGGATGAAGGGGAGAATTTCTGCCAACTCTTGAAGTGAATGGGCCATTCCATAGATTTTCTCTGGTGAGTTGGGGTCTCTGAAAATAAAAGGTGGACTAATAGGCTTTGTTGATTGGTTATTTGTTCCATTAGTCTGTGACTTAAGCATACTAACCCCTTCTGAAACCAGAACGAATCGAATCAAAATTGCTAATTATTAAGTTTTATGTTTAATAAAAAGAATAAAATCACCTTTTTGTCAATCCATAATGAGTAGATTTGCTTAAAATACCCGATTCTTCCTTAATGTATCACAAAAACTTAAAACTATTGTTGTGAAATTGATAGTAGTTTCACACTAAAATCAATTAAAGGTGATAAAATGGCAGGAATATTAAGTCTAATTGGAAACTTATTTTGGATAATTTTTGGTGGATTTTGGACAACTATAGAATGGTTATTTGCGGGTATTATTATGTGCCTAACAATAATTGGAATACCATTTGGAATCGCGGCTTTCAAAATTGCAGCTTTTACAATCTGGCCCTTTGGGCGCAAAATAGAAAGAGAACCTACAGGAGCAGGAAAATTACTTCTTAATATCCTCTGGATATTTTTTGCTGGTTGGTATATTGCAATAGGTCACTTACTCGCAGCTTTCATTTGGGCTATAACAATTGTAGGAATACCATTTGCAATTCAACATTTCAAAATGATAGGTTTAGCTTTTGCACCATTTGGAACTAAAATAGTGCAAGCTTGAGATTCAATTTCCAAACAAAAATATCTCTTCCTTTTCTTTTTTAGAGTAAACGTAAAAAACCTAATAAGGTTTTCAGGTTCGGAATGGGTCTGAGTGTTACCCCTTCACTATGGCCGCGACGCATCGCAACGAAAGGCCGTTCCCAAGTAATCTCTCAACTCAGTACCAGGCCGCACGTCGAAGGACTTAACTTTCCTGTTCATTTGGAACGCATCCAAATGCTTTCTGACCTTACTAGGCAAAACAATAGAAAATAAATTGTTTTTTAATCTTTGCTATTGGCGTGAAATGAAACAGTTAGAATGTGAGTTATTTATTTGAATAAATTCGAAATGTTTAAATTAAAAACAGATAGGGAGATTATAGAATTAACCCGTCGCCGAGATACTCAAGCGGTATGAGGATGGATTGCTAATCCATTGTCGTAAGACTCCCGGGTTCAAATCCCGGTCTCGGCTCCAAGTTTTTATATCTTATTAAAATCATAAGTAGAAAAAAAAGGATCATTCAAAACTGATGATCAATTTTTTAAGTAAATCTATCATGAATTCCCTATTTCTTTACTCTCCTTAGTACTAAAACACCTAAGCTTAAGACGGCTAGAAGAGGAAAAATCAGATTAGCTGCAGTTTTTACAACTACTTCTCGTACTCCCATACCTGAAACATAATCTGGATCTGTTCCTTCTGTATTATTACCTTTGAATCTATAATTTACTTCAACATCAAAATCATCAGAAGTGATATCTGAAAGATTGAATATAAAAGTAGTAGATTCGCTTCCACCTACCGTGACAATATCTGGCAAAGTAATGAACTCTGTTTTGTTATATGGATCTCTTAAGATTGAAACGGTTACATCTATATCATAAAACGATATGATAGTTCCCTCGGTTGATCCAAATGCATCTGCTGTCAATTGTACCCACACTTCGTACATTTCACCAAGTTTATATTTTCTTTCAGAATCAGCTGCCATAGTATATATAGTACCATCTGCTTTAGTCAAAGTCATAGTAACAAGTGAAGCAATGGTTTGAGAGGATACTAGTATAAATAAGAAAAAAGATAATAAGATTAATTTGTTTTTCTTCTTCAAATTCTTCACCAAAGATAGCTTTTTCTTGTAATGATATAAGTGTTTTCAAGAAATTGAGAAAAATTGTTTCTTTCTCAAATCTCCATATACCCATATTTTATTTATTCTAAAAAACCATATTCAATTCAAGAACAAACAGACTTATACAATGAAAACTTGAAGTTTAGCTCAAGCGGTATGATGATGGATTGCTAGTCCATTGTCGTAAAACTCCCGGGTTCAAATCCCAGTCTCGGCTCCAAACTATTAAGTTTATTTTTTATTTCAAATATTATTAAAAAAAATAACGGATCACCTAATATAGGTGAATAACTTTTTTAATCAAATCAATTACTAACTTACTTATTTCTTCAATTTTCTGTGTACAAAGATTCCTAAGCTTAAAATTGCTAGAAGCGGAAAGATGACACTAGCGTTTGCTCGTACAGTTATTTGACGAACAGCCCAATCACCACTACAAACAGGGTCATCACCAAATCCAGTATCGTTGAGTTTGAAGTTATATGCTATTCTAACAATAAAATCATCAGCTGTAAGATCTGATAAATTGAAAGTCGCAGTGCCTAAACGGCTTTCTCCCACTGCATTTATATCTGCAAGGGAGAGATTCTGTGTTTTAAGATAGTAGTCTGCTACAATTTTAGCAGTAAGAATAATATCATAAAACGCTATAACATCTGCTCCAAACGCATCAGCAGTTAATTCGAAACTTGGTTCAAATAAATTTTTAATATTGAATGTAGATGATTCAATGTCTGAAAGCAAAGTATATTTTGTTCCATCCGTTTTAGTTACGGTTAGAAGTTTAGGTAAAGCTAGAGTTTGAGAGGATACTAGAAGAAATAATACTGCGGTCAACATGATTATTTTACAGTTTCTTTTCAAATTGTTCACCAAAGTTAGTATTAATTTTACAAAGATATAAGTGTTTTTCAGAAGTTTAAGAATGAATTTATTTTCTTTATCAAATCTTCATATTTAAAAAGACTATATGTTATTTGATTTTGGCATGAAACCCGACACAATAATTGAGCTTAATCATGGTGCTGGTGGCTCACTTATGGATACTTTCCTTGATTCTTTGTTAAATATCTACAAGACTAAATCCATTGAGAATGGTATTGGCGTTGATGAATTAGATGATGGAGCAACAATTCCTCTTTCTGGTGATTTAACTTTAATTGTAAGTTCAGATTCACATACCGTTGATCCCATTTTCTTCCCAGGAGGTGACATTGGTGTGCTTGCTGCAGCAGGAACTATAAATGATGTTACAATGATGGGAGGAAAACCCATTGCAATTACCTGTGCATTGCTAATTGAAGAAGGAACTATTTATTCGGATGTTCATAAAGTTTTAACTTCGTTTGCTAGAACATGTGAAGAACATAATGTAGCTGTTATAGCTGGAGATACCAAAGTCTTACCTAAGGGGCAGGTAGATTCAATATATATTAGTACTACAGGTTTAGGGATTCGCATATCACCTAATGTAATTAGTGATTCAAATGTGGAAGTAGGAGATAAAATAATAATTACTGGATTTCCAGGAATGCATGGTGCATCACTGATTGCTGGAAGAGAGGGGATTAATCTTAAGACTACTTTAGAATCTGATGTTACACCGTTAGCAAATCTCCTATTACCTCTTGTCAAAGAAGGAGCAATTCATGCCATGAAAGACCCCACTCGAGGAGGAACTGGGAGCGCATTAAATGAGTTTGCAGAGAAATCTAACGTGGGAATTCTACTAGATGAGAATGAAATACCCATTCATCCAGAAGTAAACGGAGTTTGTGAATTACTTGGTATAGATATCTTCTCTCTTTCATCTGAAGGTAAAGCAATTATAGCAGTTTCTGCTGAAAAAGCAGAAGAAGTATTGACTCAAATAACGAATCATCCATTAGGAAAAGATGCCAAAATAATAGGTGAAGCTACAGACAAGTATAGAGGAAAAGTAGTTTTGAGAACCAGTATTGGTGGTCATAGATTATTAAGAAAACCTTTAGGTGAACCTATACCTAGAGTGTGTTAAAGGGTCATAGAGATGGTCGACGTAACAATAGAAATCTTAGTTTCAGGAATAGTACAAGGAATAGGTTACAGACCATTTGTGTATAATCTTGCAAAGGAGCTAAATCTTAAAGGCAATGTACAGAATTTAGGCGATGCAGGAGTAAAAATAATAGTTCAAGGATCAAAGGAAACCTTGGATAAATTTACTGAACTGCTCAAAGAAAATAAACCTAAATTGTGTATTTATGAATCATTTCAGGTAAATTGGGAAACAACTTCATCTCTTTTTGAATCTTTTGATATTGCTAAGAGTTCGAGTGAAACAAAGGGTATAGGATTTTCTTATCTTCCACCAGATGTTTCAATTTGTGATGAATGTTTACAAGAACTAGATTCCAAAGAGAGGAGAAGAACTAATTATCCCTTTAATTCTTGTGTAGATTGTGGTCCTAGATATACTGTTATTGAAAAAATTCCTTATGACAGACTAAATACTGTTATGACAGATTTTCCTTTCTGTTCCAAATGTAATAAAGATTACAAAAATTCCGATGACAGAAGGTTTCATGCTCAAACAACATGTTGTATTGATTGTGGTCCTACATATACTGTTTATTCATCAAGCAATGAAGAAATATCTTTTTCATCACAAAAAGATTTGGTAAGGTTTATTGCCAAAGAAATTGAAGATGGGAAAATTGTAGCAATTAAAGGAATAGGAGGAACACATTTAGCTTGTTCAACTCTTGATGACGAGGTTCTAATCAAACTCAGAGAAGCAAAAGGAAAACGAAAGTACAAACCTTTTGCAATAATGGCAAGAAATGTTGAAGATATTAAGAGATTCGCTAATCTTAATTCTGAAGAAGAAACACTTTTGACATCCTTTAGAAAACCTATCATTTTACTACAAAGAAACGAAAATTACTATCTATCTGAATGGGTGGCTCCAGGTTTGCACAATGTGGGAGTTATGTTACCTTATGCAGGTGTTCATTATATGTTGCTTAAAGAAATGCATGAACCAACAGTTGTGATGACTAGTGCAAACCCTTCTAATTATCCGATGTTTATAGATAATGAAGAGATCAAAGAAAGATTGGAGTATGTTGATTACTTTCTGTTACATAATAGAAGGATCTACCAACGCAATGATGATTCTGTTTTAAGAATTAACAAACTGGGAGAGAGATTCTCTACAAAATTCTTAAGACGATCAAGGGGGTGGGTTCCTGAACCACTTCTTTCAAGCACAGATATTGGGACTTCAACTTATTTGGCCATAGGGGCAGAGATGCATCTTATTCCATCTCTTATGAAAGGATCAAAAGTTATTCCAACTCAACATATAGGAACAGTAACGCTACTTGAAACCTATGATTACATGCTGGATGCTATAGAACATATTCTTAAACTATACAATACCAAAATTGATGCTATAGCATATGATATGCACCCACAATATCTTACATCAACTAATATCGAAGAGATTGCAGCAAAATTTGATGTAGAAGAATATTTTGCTTTTCAACATCATGAAGCACATATCGCTAGTGTAGCACTTGAAAATAAAATCAACCCTGAAGAAGAAGTGATTGGGTTAGCTTTAGATGGAACAGGATATGGTCGAGATGGAACCATTTGGGGCGGAGAAATATTTACTGGACCCGTTTCCAACTTAACAAGATCGGGGTATTTAGAACAATTTGCTCTTCCAGGTGGAGATTTAGCAGTAAAATACCCAATAAGAACCTTAATCTCTTTACTCTCACATACTTACTCTTTGGATGAAGTAACTGCAATAGTAGAACCTATGACAAAGTATCTTCCAAGAGGAATAGATGAAATGGAACTTATTATCAAGCAATTAGACAGAGGAAATTTTCCTAAAGGATTTCTAACGACAAGCTCAGGTAGATTTTTAGATGCAATTAGTTCTGTTTTAGAAGTATGTCAAGAACAAACATATGAAGGAGAACCAGCTATCAGATTAGAAGGTCTAAGTTTGAGTGAGAGGAGCAACAACAATCACCCCAGATTAAATATTCCTTATTCAAACAATAATGGAATTTATCAGCTTGAGGTCTCAAAGATTTTTCCAGATTTGATAAACCTAAAAAGTGAATTCAAGAAATCAGTACTTGGATATGCAGTTCAACAAGCTTTGGGAAGAAGTTTGGCAGAAATAACTATTGAGTTAAGTGATGATAAAGGAATTGATAATATTTTAATCTCGGGAGGAGTAAGCTTAAACAGTATTATAATTGATGAAATTGTTAAAAAATTAGCACTAAATCAGAAAAAAATATTTACAAACGAAAAGGTTTCTCCTGGTGATGGTGGTATCTCTGTTGGTCAAATCTATATGTTAGCTCTTCAACAGAGCAAGCAATTTTAGCAAAATCAGCTTTTTTAACATATTTTGATTAATTACTTCAATTGAGAGGTGTTTGTCGATGTTTTTTCCCCAACTACCCACGATAAACCTTAAAAATTAGCTCTTAATCACTATCAATGTCGCGACTGTTAACCCTATTTGAATTAGGGTAAACAAGACGTAAATAATAGAATCCTAATTGGAGGATTTATGCGAAATGACTTGGATTGAAACACTGTTAATGATAACTGTTCCCGGTATTCTTTTCATTGTTATCATGGCTTTATTTATTGATTGGCTTGATAGAAAAGTTTATGCTAGGGGGCAAAACAGAAAAGGTCCACCATTTTTACAACCTCTATATGATATAGTTAAATTGACAGCAAAGGAGTCTATAATACCAACAGGTGTAAGTAAATTTTGGATGACTACTTTACCAATATTGTTCTTCGCCACTTCGCTTACAGGAGCTTTAATGATTCCTATAGCTATTTTCGATGATATTACTGGCGTAGCAACTGGTTTTGCAGCATTTGATTTTGATATATTCTTTGTACTTTTTATCATTCTTTCTTTTGGATTACTCATATATTTCATGGGTATTGTTACAAAGAATCCATTTGCTCAAACTGGTGCAACAAGATCAATTGTGCAAGCTTTAAGCTTCGAAATACCATTGGCATTCAGTTTACTAGTACCAGTCCTAATTGTAGGAGTTGGGGGAAGTCCTAACACAGCTTCAACCTTCAGACTTGGTGAAATTAGCGCAAATCTTTTTGCGAGTATTGGCGATAATCCATGGCTTATAATAGGCTTGGTTATTGCTTTTGCTATTTCTATCATTGTCATGATGGCCGAGCTTGAGGCATTTCCATTTGACTCTCCCAAAGCTCACACAGAGCTTGCTGATGGATGGTTAGTAGAATATGGCGGTTGGAGATATGCTTTAATTATTCTTGGAGAAAGAATAGGTGCATTCTTCATCGGTGGATTAATTGTGACACTGTTTCTAGGTGGCCCATCTGTGGGACTAGAAGCAGTTATTGTGAATCCTGTTTTGATGGGTTTCTTGAATATAATATTCTTTACATTGAAATTAATAGCTGTAATAGCCGTTATGTCTTTCTTACGAACATTAATTTCTCGTATTAGGATCGATCAAACAGTAAGGTTAGCTTGGAAAATTGTTCTTCCAATTGCAATAGTCGCATTAATGCTAACTATTGGATTTAAAATGATAGGGGTGTAATGTCGATGATGGAATGGTATATAGCATTAATAATTGACCTTGTGGCCAGTATAGTACTCGCTGTTGTAGTTTGGTTAATCAGTAAAAGGGTACGTTTCCTACTAGGTACACAGCCTCCAGAACAAAGTAAGATGAAGAAAGATCTTTTCTCAAGCGGAGAAGGTTCTATTCTAGCCAAACCTAGAAAAATATTCATTGACACTTATGTGTTCATTGCTTTCTTTGTTCTGTTTGATATTGCAGCATTCATTCTAGCTACAGTCTTCTTTGTAGGAGTAGCTCCAGGAGCAACTTTAGAAGCAGCTCTTATCTATTTAGCACTAATACTTGTTACAGTTTTAGTTGCAATAAAGAAGAAGTATCCAAGAGATGCAGCTGACCCCGTCTTAGAAGGAGGAATTGAATAATGAGTTTAGTAATTATATATATATTCATGATTCTAGCGATTCTAGCAGCAATCTTTGCACTGGAATGCAGACGACTAATGTTTTCTATAATTGGTTTGATAGCTATGAATCTATTTCTCTGGGTATTGTTACTGGCACTTAACGCTATGTTTCTAGCGTGGATACAACTCATAGTATATGGTGGTGGTTTTACAGCACTATTTGTTGTGGTTGTAGCTTTAACAGAAAAACAGAGAGATGAATCATTTGACTGGAAGAGATCTGTAATCGCACTTACCATTGTAGCTATTCTAATGGGGATAGCAATTTGGGGAGTAATAGCTTCAGATCTTAGCATTACATTCGGAACAAGCACCATAGGTGAATCCTTACGTGCTCTATGGACAGAAAGATTAACTGATTTGATACTGCAAGCTGTTGTGTTCTTTGCAACATCTATAGGCATTGGATCATTGTTTATTCATCATAAGAAGAAACACAAGGAGGAGACAAAAGCATGATAGAACAATTACATTTACTGATTCTAGGCCTCGTCTTATTTGGTGTAGGCTTGTATGCATTACTTGGAAAAAGAAATCTCATCAAGATTCTTATGGGTATTGAAATAATGACAATAGCTGTAAATGTCGTGTTTATTGCTTTGGGAGCCAATATTGCTAATGCTACTTTTACAAGATTTGCACAGATCTTTCCTTTGATTTCAATCGCTATTGGTGCAGCTGTATTGGCTGTAGGTTTAGCAATAGCCATCAATAATTATCGCCATGCCCATAGCGTGGATACAGATGAGATGGCTACATTGAAGAGGTGATAAAAATGGTACAAACAATAATACTATTTGCAATAATTTCTGTAGTAGTTCCAATTATTGGTTCTTTTCTATCATTACTATTGAAGAAATTACCAACAGTTAGAGACTTCTTCAGCGTATCTACAATAGCAGTATCAGCAATAATGTCAATTTTGATATTTGGTACTTATAAAGGAGAAACTTACTATCTCTTAAATTGGCTAAATTGGGGAGATAATAAATCAGGGATATACCTGGATTCATTATCTGTCTTAATGGTTCTGATAGTATCAATTTTGAGTATGTTAATTGCATTCTTCTCTATAGAATACATGAAAGAAGACAAACACAAAGCAAGATATTGGTTCTTCATTCAAATGTTCGTTGGAGGTATGTTATTACTAGTTCTTGCTCATGACATGGTATTCTTATTCCTTGGCTGGGAAATTGTAGGACTTTGTTCTTGTTTCCTAATCGGACACTTCTTCATGAAGAAGGGTAAAGAAGGAGAAAAACCAGCAAAGAGTGGAATTAAAGCTCTTATCATGACAGGAATTGGAGATCTTGGTCTCTTAGCATTCTTAGCTTGGATGTATTACGAAAACAAAAAACTAGGTTTAACTAATCCATTAATCATAGATACAACAACACCACTTGGAGGAACTTATCCAATTGTTATGAGTATTCTATTACTCTTAGCTCCGATAACAAAATCTGCACAATTTCCATTACAATCATGGTTGAGTGCAGGAGATACAGTTGATATAGATGCAATGCAAGGTCCAACTACAGTTTCAGCATTAATACACGCTGCAACAATGGTTAAGGCTGGTATCTACCTAGTAGCAAGATTCTCACCCATCTGGGATAGCGAATTCTTCTACATTGCACTAATGATAATAGCTGGAGTTTCTTGCGTAGCTGCTGCATTTGGTGCATTGGTTACGACGGATCTGAAAAGAGTTCTTGCATACAGCACAATCTCACAGCTCAGCTATATGTTCTTAGCCTTTACAATAAGAGAGGATCATGGAACTGGACTAATACCTGGTCAGATGCACTTATTATCTCACTCAATCTTCAAAGCCCTTCTGTTCTTGTCAGCAGGTGCAATAATTCATTCTATTGCAGAAGAAAGAGATATGAAGAAAATGGGTGGTTTGAAAAA
>JAUWEG010000136.1 GCA_030608385.1 Candidatus Heimdallarchaeota archaeon | reverse complement strand
GATAACAATGGTTTCCAGTTGCTCCCTGCATCTCAAAGAAGGAGTAGAGGAACTAGCTAGGACAAAAAAAACAAGCGATCCACCAAGTTCTGCTATTATGTGCATATCGTCTTATGGTTTAGGAACAGTTTTTGTATGTGGATCATATCTAATGTTATCAGATTCCAAATCAGGAATTGAATTAAGAGATAATTCTAATTTTGCTAAAAACCTATTCAAATATGTATCAGTTCCACCAACATTTACAAAACAAGATGAAGAACTTGCAGAAGAAGCTGAAGAAGATATAGAAGAAACTGTACAAGAAATAGAGATTGAAGAAAAAGCTAGAGAAAAACCTTTTGAATCTGTGAGTAAACTTGATATGGTTAAGGAAGCTCTCTCTAAAGGAGAGACTGATACTGTCAAGGCTGAAGTTATAAAAGCCATGAAATCATTAAAAGAAGAAATTAGAGATACAAAAACTGTTGAAAGAGAACCAGAAATAAAAGCACCTCACAAAAATGTCTACGAATCAATTGCAATAATTCAGGAATTGGAGAAAGATATAGATGAGTTGAAAATCGAAGATCCTGGATATCGCGACATTTTGCTAACAGATATGGCACGCAGAGAAGGAATTGACTACGCACAACTGTTGCCCTATTTGGAACGAATTCGTGAAAAAGAAGAACGCGATAAAAGTAAGAAGGAAAAACGCAAAAAAGCAGCCAAATCTGTAATTAAAGGTGACATTACTTCAATACCAGAACCTAGAACTCCTGAAATGGATAAATTTGAGAAAGATATCATGATTTTTGATCAGGAGTTACAAGTAGACGCAGAAGTGCAGAAAGTTCAACCTGAAGAACAAATGCAAAAGATTGATGATCTTACTCAAGCTGTCCGAGAACTTAAAAATAGTCTTGATGTTCTAAGTGCAAATCTTATTCATCTGATTAGTGAAATTGTTCTGGAAATGAAAGATCAAAAAGGCAAGAAAAGGTAACCTAGGTTTGATAAAGGTGAGGTTTAAAGATTTATGCGAGTGTTATTTTAGCTTAGAGAATACTCAGAAGAAACTAGAAATGGTTGATATCTTAGCTAATACTTTATCCAAATCAGATGGGAGTGAAATAGGTAAAATTGCACTGTTAACTTTGGGTAAGCTTTATCCAGATTTTGTTGGAATCGAGTTAATGCTTGCAGAAAAAATGGCAATCAAAGCTCTGGCTTTAGCAACAGGTAAGAGTGAGAAAAATATTCTAAGATTCTTAGAAGAAATAGGAGATTTAGGCAAAACAGCACATAAGATTCTAGATAATAAATCACAATCGACACTATTAGCTTTCACAAATCAAAAAGAGACTGAAGAATATGATGTTGTAGATGTCTGGAAAATTCTTGATACAATTTCTCAAACTTCTGGTGAAGGATCAGCAGATAAGAAAATTAGAATCCTAGCTGGTTTATTATCTAAAGTTACACCTTTGGAGGCAAGATACATCTCTAGATTGGTTGCAGGAAATTTGAGAACGGGTGTTGCAGTACAATTATTGCTTGAAGCGCTTTCAAAGGCAAAAACTGGAACGAGAGAAAATAAGCTATTTTTGGAAAGAGCTTACAACAGATGCTCAGATTTAGATTATGTTTCATCAGTTCTGTATAAAGAAGGTCTTGAGGCTGTTAAGGAAATTGAAGTAACAGTATTCAGTCCCATTAAAGTAATGCTAGCACAAAGAGTATCAAACTCAGAAGAATTACTTGAAAGGTTTAATGGTAAATGCTCTCTAGAGTATAAATATGATGGCTTAAGAGTTCAAATTCACAAAAAAGAGAATAAAGTAAAATTATTTTCAAGAAGTACTGAAAATATAACAAAGCAATTTCCTGATGTTATCGATTTTATTAACAATGCTACTCTAGAAAATGAGTCTATTATAGAAGGAGAAATAGTTGCATTCGATTACGAAAAGGAAGCAATTTTACCTTTTCAGTATGTTTCCCAGAGAAAAAGAAAACACGATATAGATCAAAAGATACGAGAAATTCCTGTTAGAATTTTTCTTTTTGATGTTCTTTACAGTAATAATACTTCTAGATTAGACTGTAGTTATCTTGAAAGGAGAGAGAATCTACAGAAAATAGTCAGAGAAACTAACAACATCAAGTTTTCCCATCAAACAATTGCTGACAACTCTGATGAGATAGATACTTTCTTCCATCAAGCACTCCAAGATAACTGTGAAGGAATTATGGGAAAAAGTATTGGAGAAGATTCAGTGTATCAAGCTGGAGCACGGGGTTGGAATTGGGTAAAATATAAGGCTGGATATGATGCAAAATTATCTGATTCTTTTGATTTAGTAATACTTGGAGCAGAACATGGAAAAGGAAAACGTGCAGGAAAATATGGTACATTCCTACTAGGATGTTATGACCAGATTGAGGGTGTTTATCAAACCTTTACCAGAATTGGAACAGGATTCTCTGATGAAGACCTTGCATTTTTCTTTCAAAAACTCAAACCTCTTGAAAGTGAGAAACCTAAAGAATATCAAAGTGACGTTGAAAGCAGTATCTGGTTTTACCCTAAGATAGTTATTGAGGTAACAGGAGATGAAATAACCAGAAGTCAAATGCACACCTGCTCAAGAGGTTTACTAGAAAACGAAATGGACGGTTTGGCGTTAAGATTTCCTAGATTTACAGGTAGGACTGTACATGACAAAGCTCCAGAACAAGCCACTACAAATGATGAAATACGCACAATATATTTAAAGCAATAAGATAAACTACAAGTGAAAGTATATGTTCAGCAAGAAAAAGAATTTGTCTGAAGAAGAAATTTCAAAGAAACCTAGTGAGGCTCTAAAGATTCTTAGGACGAATATTGAAAACTATCACGGATACAAAGAATTAGAGCTAAGAAGAGAATCTGATGTAGCTTTCAGAACAAAATTACTTGCATTAATGAGGGAAACTGGAGATATGATGAGTCAAGTGCATGAACTTCTAATCCATTCACAACTATTAACAAGCTGGGGTCCAGCAGGAATAGTCATGAAAATTGTTTCAGATATGAGAAAAGAGACAGCAAGTACAGATTATAAATACAGCACTTTTTTTGATGTAGAAGAAGTTGAAGGTGAGCATGGAATTGATTTGTCTATCCTCTACTTACTAGAAATAGATATTTTGGATAACGCTGAAGAATTTAAAGATAAAATAGTAGATGTAAAAGTTAAACTAGAAGAGATGATGTTAGATAGAGTGGAAGGTAATATCGCAGCTCTTATGTCTTTGAGCACCAGCGTACAAAATCGGTTTAATGAAAGAAATGAGTTGCTCCGAGCATTTGAAAAGATGAAACTCTAAAAATTCCTTCCAATTATTTTCTTAAAAAGTAGATTATTATTTTGATCCTTTATTACAATTATTTTATTTCTAGACTTTAACCCTCGAGAAATAGAAATGCAAGAGGAGGGAATTTTAAATGTTTTAGATAAGCAACTTAATACTGATCTATTTGCTTTACCTTTATCAGCTGGCTCCTTAACATAGATATCTATTGAAAAATCAGAAACACCAATCCTATTTACTGAAGATTTTGGATGAACCCTAATTGATAAAAAAAGTTCATCATTCCTAATTTCAATAGATGGATGTGAAATCAAAAAAACACCAATTGATTCTTTATTAAGCCACTTTGGAAGCGAGTCTTGCTGTTGTTGCATAAGCTATGTCTTTCTGTATAGTGGCTGGACACCAAGAAATTACACAACCTGCCCATTTTGGACAACGAGCAACTATCAAATGACCTTGTCCCCCCATGTTTGTAGAAATCAATCTCTCAGGAGTCATAGTGATGACTGTAAATTTTAATCCTCCACCAAAATCAACGCTTGGTTTTTGATTTTTCCATGAATCGAAAGGTATTGTAGGATCAACAGCCCAATCACCATGTTGATAATAACATTTCAAATCATCCCCAATTAACCAAACAACTCCAACGGTTCCTTCTTGCGCTGCTACTGCAACATCGTCTTGAAAACTCATGATTCTTTCACCATTTCTAAATTAATCTATTTCTTATAGTATTAAATATTTTTCTTACTGGTAGATTGCTTTATGCCAGTATTCTAAATATTTTTCATATGGGTAATTTAGGAACATATTTGAATACGTACAATCTTTAGTTCTATTAAGAATGTTAGACGATGAAGTAAACGTTAAAAGAAGACGTATCCTCCGATTTATTAGAGATTTAGATTTACGTTACATCCGTGGTTCAATTGATAGAAGAACCTATCAAACCTTAAAAAACAAATATAAGGAACTTCTAGCAAATCTTCCAAAAACTATTACTGCAGATGAGGAAAAGAAAGAACTAGAAGAAACTAAGCAAAAATTACCTGAAGTTGAACAAGATATACATCAAATTCATAGAGGGGAAATATTAATACCAGCTGAAGCTGAAACTGAAGCTGAAATTAAGACAGAAGAAGTGCTTGTACCCTCTAAAGTAGAAATTGTTAAAACAACTGAGATTCCTATTATTGAGCTTGAAGAAATCCCTCTCATTGAAATTGAAGAATTAAAAGTAAGATATGTAATGAATATGGCTATAAAAGCAGCTACAAAGACATTCGAAGAGGAGATGGCTTGGGAGCAAGAGTATGTGTCTGGTAAAATTGATGACCAGGAATATATGGGTAAAAAGAATGAAGTTGAAGCCAAGCAACATAAAATCTTTCAACACTTTTACAAATTATCTGAGTTATTATTTTCTGTTAGCACAGAACATTTATACAAAAACACTCACAATAATTTTCTCCTTTTCAATAATGAATTGAGTGAGAACATCAATAGGTTAAGACGTCAAGTTACTGATAAAAAAGAATTGAAGGGAATAATCTATGATATTAATGAAAGAGTGTTAAGACATCGACCTATTCTCCGAAAAGCTGCTCAAGATACTTTAAGATGGAAGGTTATTATTCAACAAGAAAAAGAAACTTTCAGACTTTTTAAGGAGAATAACATAGATGAAATTTCTGAAGCTCAAATTAATGAATTAACCAGAAAAATCAAACAACTCGAAATTTATGAAGAACTATTAGATGAAGATATTAACGATTACGCTAAAGATTTGGATGCCATGGATGTAATTTATGGAGATCATCTACAGTTTCAAGAAATAATAACTCCTTACTTCAAAGATCTAACACTTGAGACAGAAAATCGTATTCAAAAATATAGTGAAATTTTTAGTGCCATGCAATTCCGCAATCAATTAACAGTTTCAACTAGTGCATCAAGTAGGGAAATAGATTATCAGCTGTTATCAGAACTTAAAGCGCTTTGGAAATATTCAGGTAAACCTGTCATTGATGAACAAAAGGATTTAGTTGGTTTTGTGGTCGGTCCAGGACAACTAAATGAGAAATTTGGTATAATTCTAAGACAGCAACAAGAGTTATCGCTCTCTATGGTCAGAAGGATTTATGATAATATCGTATTACCAATCAGTGGAGAATCTGAACTGGAAAATGAAAAAGAGAAAAAGGAATTTTTGTTAAATGAACTACCTAAAAATATACCACAAATGCCTTTTACATATTTAATACCAGAAGCGATTATCGAATATTGTAAAATTAAGGGCTTAGTATTAACTGATGAAATAATTGAAATAATTCTTCAATCTCAAAATTTTCTATTTGTTCCCATTGAGAAGATAGAGAAAACAGCAAGAGAGCTGAGAATAAAAAGTCAAGACATTATCCAAAATGGTGATGTACTTCCTTATTTCAATCCAGCAGAAAGCAATATGATTAATGATAAAATTACTGATAACAAGGATATTGCTGCAAGAAATGTTTTTGGAAAAGCGATTGGTAAAGCTCATTCTGTCATATATCATCCTATGAAAGGATACTTCCTTGTTGTGGAGAAGAAGATAGTATCTGCTGAACTTTTCGAAATAATTTATGATTTCTTTTATGATGTTTACAACCAACCTCTTATTTCTCGAACTAAGTTATCTCTCCGAGATAAAAAGAAAAAGATTCTAGAAGATTTTGCACAGGAATACGACAGAACTGAAGATGAAATAGATAACATTGAAATGTTGAAAAGTATTTTGATTGAGAAAAACTCAGGAATTCTCCCTGAAAAAGTGGAAAATTCTAAATTTTCATTATATTCGATGGGCAATGTTAGACAGATTGGTAATATGATTCAAGTTAGTTATGGTGCTCCTTCATTTGAGTTAAATGAAATTTTTGATTTAGAAGGTAAAGTAGTTGAAAACGTCAAAGGCACAGAAATTGGTATTGTATATAATTTACAGCTAATGGAAAAACCCTTCCTCTATTTATGGACATCAATTGATTTATTATTAATTGCATCTTTCATCAGTGATCGTCCAGCT
>JAUWEG010000020.1 GCA_030608385.1 Candidatus Heimdallarchaeota archaeon | reverse complement strand
TAGTAAAACATACAAAAGGCTCAATCCTGACAAAATCATGGGTGTTGCAGGAACATCTGTTGGTTCAGTAGTAGCTTTGCTTGTAGCTTGTGGGTATACGCCTAAAGAAATGCAAGATATTTTGATGACGAAAATAGGTTTAAACATTTTAGACACAGTAGAATTTGGTAAAATGCCTACTATTTATACAGAGGAGTACCAAGATATAGTCATTCAAGATCCAAGATTTAAAGACGCAGAGAAATTCATGAAAGCTTCATGGTTAGAATATATAAAATTAGAAGATAAGAAATTAAGCAATTTAATGGAAATACCCGTTAATCGTATTCAAAGGAGAGGGATGCAATTCTTTTCGTTGATTCTAAAAGGTTTCCTCAGTTATGAATCAAAAAAAACTTATTCTAAAGACTTGTCAAGCAAAATTAGTCCTTTTACTATCAAGGAATTAATTCACTCAGAGACAATAAACCCAGCAATAAAAAAAATTTTGCAAGAGCCAATCCATTCGTTCAATAGTTTAAAACACGAATATGGGCTATTTTTAGGTAAGACAGCAAGAGACATGTTTGATTTATGGATTGAACAAAAATCTGGCATACAAAACTGTACGTTTAAAATTTTTAAAAAGGAGTTCAATATAGATTTAGTTATACCTGCAGTTAGTGTAAATTCAAAAGAAGTATTTTATTTCAGAAATAATAGAAAATGGAAGGATTTATGTGTAGCAGATGCTGTAAGAATGTCAATAAACATCCCTTTCTTATTTAAACCTGTATTAATGAAGAAAACAAAAAAGGGAGTAAGCTCTATTACAGATAAGATTCATTTAGCTAATTTTATGATAGATGGAGGGGCAATAAATAATTTTCCAATACATGCCTTTGACTCAAAAAGTTCTACAAAGCTAAATCCTTCAGTCGTCGGATTATCTCTAGTACCATATTATAGAGCAAAGAAATCAGAAATTAATTCTCTAAGTGATTACATCAATTTTATAGGTTATATAATTCAAAAAAATGCAACAAAACTTCAAGTTTTACATGATGAAGACAAAGAGCAAATTATTGAATTGGATACTAAAGCATTGAGTGTTTTTGATTTTGCATTTGAAGAAATTCCAGAAGATGTGAAAAAGGAATCTAGAACTAGAACATTGGAATATTTCTCGTGAGCGCATACATTTCTATGAACTATGTATAGTTTCACTATCTGCTCTATAAGCTTCTTCTCAGATAAACGGAACTTTTCATGTTAGTTCACATTAACTGACACTATTTCTCTTCTGCTTTATCAATAATCTCTTTTATTAAATAAAGCAATTGATCCATTGTTTTCTTCCCTATGTCCAAAGATTTTCCCGGTTCATGAAATAATACATTCCTTTTGAATCTGATTTCATGTAGTAAAGAAACCGCATCTTTTGTAATCAATCTGTTCTTCTCTAAAATATCGATTAATTTTATGAAATTAACATCTTCTTTCTCTAGTTCTGGATTTAAGTTGATTAAGGTTTTTCTGAAAACAGTTTCAAGTGTTCGATAAATAAGTAGGAAGGACAATGTTTGTTCTTCACTTCTGATTTTATCCCATTTAGAAATCTTTTCCTGAATATAATCTAAATCTGCTTTGATTGCTTGTTCTTCTTCTGAAGTCAATATTTGACTGGAAATAATCTGTAACAGAGGATCATATTTGAATTGTTTCTCAATCTGTTCTTTTGCTTCTTCAGGTATTTTAATTTCTTCTAATACTTCTTTGTATAGTTTCCACGCTATAGATTTAGCCATTCCATCTCTATAATACCAAGATATTGTTTCAACCATTTTCGAGAGAAGTAAACTCTTCTTGGCTTCATAGATTACACCCGATAGTTCCCTTTGAGTTCTTCGAACAAAAAGATTACTTATTGGAAATTCAGCAATAGACAAAATTTGAATCAATCGTCTTTCTCTCTCAATTTCAGGTTCATAATAGATAATTGGAACAATCCTTGGAATTAGACGACATAATGTTCTAGATGATGTAAAGAAGAGAAATAAACCAAAGAAAAGTAACAATCCAAAAATCAAAGAGAATATAAGTACATTAACTGAATTTGTGATTTGATCCAATTCAATGAAATCAAGTTTAATGCTTGTTCCTCGCAAAATAATGACCAGTATCAAGTTCATGAAGAGTAATGTGGAAGTAACTCCACTAAATAGGAATAGTGATTCATTATATGTTAACAGCCTTTGATTTCTTGAACTATGGCTTCTATCAATGAAATTTTGAGAATATTGTTTCCTTGCTTCCTTAACCAAATCTGGAATAACTTTTGTTTCAATTTTATTTTTCAAAAGCTTTATTTCCTTATCTTTAAGAATATGCTCCATGTCTTCTAGAGGAACAGCTTTATCACGAATCTTTAATCGCCTTGGCTTAAGGAATATATTTTCCAAATTGTTTTTCAGATTATTAGTTATGTGTTTCTTAACTCCTCCAAAGAAGAAAACCAATCTTGGTGATATAATATAGAGGAAAATAATTGGTATTATAAGAAAGATGAATAAAAGCAGCGAGGAAAATTGATAATCCTGAGTTCGTAATCCTGTATAAATTATATATAGAAAAATCTCTATAAGGAAAGGTAGAATTAAACCAAATAATACTCTAAGCAGCATATTCCATATATTGGCACCAGATTTAGAACTAGTTAAAGCTTGATAAGTCATTGATAAAAAAATCAGTAGGTCATATAAATGCTTGATGGTCTATATTATCCTCTATAAGAAGTTTTGAAATTTTGGATAGTTCTTCCTTGATCCATTCAATTTCACTTTCTTTGTATAAATTATATGTAATCAAATCACTAAGACAAGCATACCTTAACCTTTCTAATCCTTTACTTGCATAAAAGCTTGATTCCTCTAAAAGTAGATGACGTCCATTTTCACAAATTTTAGGAGATGACCAATCTAAAGGAAATTTTATTTCAAATTCTTTATTGTTGATAAAAAAATAAGGAGCTTGAAATGCTAAGAAATAATGTCCCGAATTAGCAAATCGATTACTCAAAGAAATGAATTGTTGTACTTTGAATGAAGAAGTAATTTTCTTCTTTTCTTCTATTTCCTTTGTTAAAATATGTATCAAAGCAATCATTTTTACTAAGGACTGTTCATCTAAAGGATAATGAATCCTCTGAGGAAAATAACTTTGCGTTTCTTTTAAATCAACATCTAAGATTTTCTCTTCTGAAATTAAGGTTTTTTTCTTGATATGATCGTCTTTTGTTAATTTTAAGAAAACTAGTTCGGAACAAATCCTGAAGAGATTATCCAATCCTTCCTTCTTATTAAATTTGAGCAATTGCAAACTGAAACGGTTTGACCACTTATCTAAGAAGCCTAGATATGGGCAAAAATTACCATTGGAACCCAAATATGTCAGCAATGAATGATTGTGTTTCACTAAGTTTTCCATTTTTGAAACAGATATTTCTAAATCATAAGGGAGAAAGATAATTTTATCATTTAAACTTTTTTTGACCAAATTATCAAACACAAGTAGAGCGCTCCCAGAATGATTCTCATCTCTGTTTATTATATGAATATGGAAATCTTTTATCTCATTTGCTAAATGAATATCTCGAATTTCGTAGTTAAATGGAAGAGAGATAAGAATCTCATTAACATATTTCTTCATTTTTCTAATTTGATGTGTAATGAAGTGTTCCTTGTCTTGAGAATTGTTTTCATACCCTACAATCAAACCAGTGGTATTCTCCTTTGAATGCTCATGTTTGGAGGTTTTCTTTCCCACTTCTTCAAGTAAATTTTTTATTGAACTATGCATTTACTTTCCTCAACTGATGAAATATTCCAAAATATTCTGTAATGTTTTATTTAATTCAGTACTAAAGCGAATATCATATTTACTTACGAATTCATCTATAACCAATTTATTACTTTCGTAGTCATTAGAATTGCAATATAAAAATTTGATTGAGGTAAAATCAATTGCTTCATCAAGTATTTTCTCTGCCCAGATTACTAATTTAGGATATTTTTCATCTTTAAATCCCTCAATAATCAGAAAATCAGGATTACAAATGTTTGAAATTTCAGTTATTAGCTGTTGTAGTTTAATCTGCTCATTTATTGTAATTTGGGTGGTGTTATCTAAAACCACAATTGAGAGATTACTACCTGCTTTAAGAAACTCATCTGAATCCTTTTTGGAAAAAGAGTAAGAATGTTTCCTTGACGATTTTATTGTAGCACAGTTAAAATTCTCCTTCGATAGTTTCTCTAATAACAAGCAAATTATGGTTGTTTTTCCGGTACCAGCATACCCTATGATTTGAAGAATTTTCGGTTTGATCATAAGATTACACATTTATTTTGTCTATTATTTCTGAACCATATAAAATAAAATAGAGTAGTTAGAAGAATAATCTCTCCTTTACTCTTCTATTTCTTTTTTGATTGCATTAGCCCCATAAAGTAGTTTCTTAGCTGATGTTATGCCTATTCCACGGATTTTACTCAGCTCTTCAGGAGTAGATGTAAGGATTTTCTCTAAAGAATCAAATCCACCATCTTTGAGAAGCATTGCAATTTTATCACCAACACCCATTATATCTGTAACCTTCAAATCAGCTATTGTTCTTTTTTCCGAAGCTGAGAAATCCTCTATCGGAGTTCCATCATCCACAACTTCGATTTCAAATGGTAAAATCTCTTTCTCTTTGACTGAAGCTTTAGTTTCAATTTTATCAGTTGCTCTAACTTCTTTCTTTCCAGTTGAAGGTGGCACAGGGATTTTATGCTCTTTTGGATCTATTTTTGCAGGCGGTTTTATTGCTTGAATTTCCTTTTCCTGTTCTCTAACAATATCTGAGGGTTTTTTCAACGCTTCTTCCTCTTCTAGTTTGAGTAAAATTTCTGAAGGAGGAACTAATTTATGCTGTTTTATTCCCTTTTTAGGAGCGGTTATCCTAGTTTTTTTTTCTTCTGGTATTTGGCTGGGTTCAGAGAAAATTGATTTTGAAATCACTTCGATTATCTCTCTTTTCTTTAAGTATTCACTTGGACGAAGCAAATTACTAGTTGGAGGTTCTTCTTTTTCAGTTTTCTCTAATGGTTTTGTAACCACAGGATCCCCTGATACCTTTGGATAATCTTCTGTTTTTTCTTCTACAAATGCATATGCTGTTTCCCGTGTTTTCAATATTTCACTAGGTTTGAGTAAATTATTGACAGGTGGTTCTTCTTTTTCTTCCTTAGCTTCAACTTTCACAGGTGGTAACAAAGTAACTTCTGGAGAAACTGTTTCCTCGGTTTTGAAAAGTTCACTAGGTTTAACAACAGTATCATCTGGTGGTTTATCTGGTCGAGCTTTTTCTATTATGACTGCTTCATCTGGTTTTACAAGCTCTCCCAACATATGTGCACCAGTTGCTTTAGCTGGTTTGGGATCAAGCGGATCAAAATCATTAGATCTTACTTTTGCTTCCCGTATTGCAACACCTGAAGAATGTAATGATGTTCCTGTCCCTAAGTTTCTAACAGCTTCTATCATCTGATAGAAATTTATGTTTGATATCCCAATATCAGAAAAGTATTCTGACAACCAATTTGAGAATCTATGAATATTCACTTCAGATCCCAATTTTTTCTCCCAATAGTTGATTATTGTCGTTGCAAGTTGATCAAAAGTAGAAAATTTATGAGTTTCCACAACGTGCTTACCATCATACAAATCCAGAACTCCGCTCAAACTGGCTGTATATTCAGTTTCAGTAGATTTAATGACAACACTATATCTATGACTCCCTATCAAACTTCTTCGAGGTGACCTTGATGACATTATCTCACAAATATAAAAAGAACGTAACAGATTAAAAAATTTACTTATTCGGAAAAGGAAAAAAGGAGAAAAAAGAGGAAATTATGCTTTTGCTTCTTGTGGTTTCTCCCAAGTTGGTCTTTCTTCTTTATCATAGGTTTCCATAACTTCAGCTTGTATTTCATCAATATTCTTTTGAATATCTTTGGAAATTCTGCTTCTTCTACCAGGATTACCTCTAAATGGATCAGCTATGTGGAAGAAGAGTATTGTCTTGTAAGCTGTTGAAATTGGTCTTAGAATAGCAGATGTTGGCAAATATCCAAAGAGGAAGAACAGAGCACCAATTGCTAGTGAAAACACCACTTTATAGCTAATTCCTAATGCAAACTCGGTATCAGGTATACTTAGCTGATCAGCTAGCCAATAATATCCAAGGAAGAAACCTCCAGATGAGAAGAATCCCATAGTTAGCATAGTGAAGAGACCTTTGGCTATATTTACACCAGTTTTTCCAATAATAATATCAGCAGCTGAATCTAGAGACAAATCAGCAGATCTAACTACACTTCTAATGAAACCACGTTTTTCTACTACTATAATTGTTAAAGTATAATAGTTAAGGAATTTGAGGATTTTGAATAATCCTTTGAGAATTATTATAAAAATAAAGAATATTATTCTCAAAACCTTCATAGTTATTGTCAAAACTTTATTCTTCTTCCATTTCCTAAAGAACTTTCTGTTGGCAAAGAATTGGATTGTTTTAATTATTGCATCAAAAAATGCTATGAACATTCCAAATAACACGATGCTCCCTTTAACTTTCCAGATTTCCCTAATTGCTATTTTCAAGGAAGAGTCTTTGTAATTATTCCATCTTTTGAAAATACAAATATTAATTGCATCACTGAAATGTAACATCGTATAATGTATAGCTAAATAAGCATATATCAAAACAAAGAATACAACGTATTCTACCCATTTACCGGCTGTAGTTCCAGATAACCATTGATCGATATTTGCACTTGTAAATACTGCAGCAGCAATACCAGTTATAATAGTAATTAGAGACATAAGTGCAAAAAAGAAGACAGGAGTCAAAGAACTTTTTTCATCATTTACAGCTTCATTACTCATCTCAAATATCTTGGAACCAAGAATTACCCGTTTTCCTACTAGTAGTGCTATTATTAGCAAGATGGCAGCAGGCGCAATTAGAACAATTCCAATCCACACTTCACTAAAAGCGATGAAGGAATAAATTCCAGCTCCAGTTAGTACTAATGGAATCCCAAAAATAACTGTATTGACAATTTCTGCTCCAATATAGCTCATTAACCATACTTGCAAATAAGCAAATACTATACCTATTACAAATAAAGCACCAGCAACACCTACCACCCACCAAAGATAATCTCCTAAAACGGTTGTAACAGAGTTAAATTTCTCAAGAACCCATTGGACTAAATCTGTATTTTTAACAACCAGTTGATAGATTGCATAAAAACCAAAAGCGTAAGCAGCTATTACTAGTAAAAACCAGAAGTAAAAGATTAATCCAAAATCTCTTACTTTTCTTTCTTCTGTAGTCATGTCTATATATTAATTTACCTCCTTCAAAAATCTTTTCTATTTGTTTTAAAGCAATAAAACTTAAGTACATTCCTTATAAAGGAATTTTGTGTCTGCTGATTTGAATGTGATTAGTCATCTAGTTTTGGATGATAAAGAATTCTTAGATGTTGAACCAGTTAAGAGGGAGAAATCAGTTCTTGGGGGGCCACCAGCTTATGCAACAATGGTTACACCTCTTCTCTCTTTGAAAACCAAAATAATCACTTCTGTTGGCAAGGATTTCCCAGAAGCTTATCTACACTATCTTTCTTCTTTAAACAGATTGGAATTAGAGATTCTTAAAAGTGAAGAGTCAACTAGATTTTTACATAAAATTTACAAAGATAAAAGAACGATGTTTCTGTTGGCGCAAGCAGACAGTCTTGATGAATTTGTAGAAGAACAGAAGGGGGCTAAAGCTTGTTTAATTTCACCGGTATTCAGAGAGATATCTAATCTATCTGTTAAATGGGCTAAACACAACCATGAATATATAGGACTTGATGTTCAAGGCTTAGTTAGGAACACAGATAGAAATAGAAGAATTGTTTTGGAATTTGATAATAAATATGTTAAGAGCATCATAGAAGATGTTGATATTGTTAAATTTTCTTTAAATGAAGCAGAAGCATTTACACTAAAGAAATCCTATTCGGACATATTCAAATCTCTTCCAATAAATGTAACAAATGTCATTACATCTGGCATACAAGGTGTAGTATTCAATGAGGCTGAAAACATCTACAGTCTTAAATCTCCAATCAGAAAAGAACTTGATCCAACAGGTGCAGGAGATGTAATGATGACCGGAATATTGGCAGAAATTATTAAGAACAAAGATGTTGATTTCTGTATAGCTTTCGGAATGGCTCTAGCTGCTGAAAAGGTTCAATATAGCAAAATTCGCACTTTATCTTCTAAAAATTATAGCCAGATTGCAGAGGAAATTCTTAGTACTAAAGAACTTATTAAATAGAATTCATTTTGTTAAATCTATTACACGTAAATTTTCAAGAGAGTTTGAGACTATATTCAATTCTTGAATCTTCTTTTCTTCATTTAATACATACTCAAGAGTTGCATTAATAATTGGATGTTTAGGACCTAGAAGATCACATATTTCTGGACCAGATGATATGTCAAATGTTTCAATTACTCTGGTCATAGAAACTATTTTGTCCTTATCAAATGTTATGAGAGGCTTAAGTACTCGAAAACTAGCTGCTTGCTCAATCACAGAGATGTTTGCTAGTGTTTGACTAGAAACTTGACCAAGACTTTCTCCTGTCCCTATATACTCTGCATCTTCTATTTTAACGATTTCTCCTGCAATTTGAAGCATGAATCTTTTCATCAATACAAAATAGTAAGAATGCTTACAGTTATCAACAAATGACTGCAAAGCATCAGCTATATCAATAACATAAAATTTATCCCAGCCAAATTTCTTAGACAGTTGAATACTCTTCTCTATTGATTCTTCTCCTGCAAAATCAATATTGGAGAGATGTAATGGTATGATTTCATATCCTACTTCTTGTAATAAATATCCAGCAAGACCACTATCAAAACCTCCGCTAAGAAGTAAAATGACCTTTTTGGACGTCATATTAAACACTAAGGATTTATGTCTTTTAGAATGTTTAGATAGGAAAAATATTTTAACAAATAAAGGAATTTTACTTAATGAAAATTGAACAATTCACTATGGAAATGTATCAAGAAGTGAAACAGATATGGGAAAAAACAGGACTCACTTTAGGGAAATCTGATACAGAAGAAGAAGTTGAACGTGCATTAAGGTATACTCAAGATCTATTTATAGTTGGTAAAAAACAAGATAAAATTGTTGCAGTAGTTATGGGAGCTTTTGATGGAAGAAGAGGTTATGTTCATCATTTAGCTGTAGATCCTGAATATCAGCGGTTTGGAATAGGGAAAGAAATGATGGAAGAACTTCATAACCGATTTAGAGAAAAAGAAATAGTGAAGGTTCATCTATTTATTGAAGTTGACAATGAAGGTGTAATTGATTTTTACAAGAAAGTAGGGTGGCACTCTCGAGAAGATTTAGCAATGATGAGTTTTGTGCCTAACTCTTAACTAATATCCTCGTGCCAATTGAGCAGTATGAAAAAGAAAAGGATTAAACTGGAGCAATTTCTATATTTAGAATTTCAAGAATCCTTACCATTTCTTTAATATCTTCTATGGTATTTATTCTCATTGAGCTTCTAAACATGCTTGAGTTAAGTTCTGAAGCAACTTTGAAGATATCTCTTCTTCTCCAGACATCCATTGAAGGGTTATACAATAGAATATACATTATTTTCTTATTCAAATCACAGAGAAGATAAGTATCAGCATATTCCAATCTTTTACCAATCATTTCTTTAAGAGAATTATCAGCATTAATAGCGTAAATTCTGGGTATTTTTCCAGAAAACATATCTATCATTCTTGTGTAGAGCTGCTTAATTGAACTAGGGTTGATGTTAGATTCTTTTTGCAGACTTCTACCAATGAGAGTGAAGTAAGGTTCTATTAGTCCATAACTATCTAAAACATCTCTAACAGCACTTCCTTCAAAAAGGAAGTAAGCTACACAAAGACGATACCCTGCTGCTGCAATTCTTTCATCTGTTGAGGATGTTATCTCTGTTTCAAAAGGAATAGCTATTGCTTTTAGTTGTTCGTTTTCAGGTACCGGAAGCGGTCCAAGCATTTTTGGATTCTTAGTTCCATCAACTCTTCCAATTGAACCTTTATCCATTTCAACTAAAGTCATTCCTTGCATTACCAGAGTAAGAGCTACATTTTCTTCAAGAGTAGAATTATTAAACAAAATTTCAGGGCCATAGTCTTTGAAGATACTAAATACCAAAACTGGCTCTTTACTTATATTTGGATTTATCATTTTTTTTCCTCAATAATCTTCTTTTTTTAATGGTTGTTGATCTAGCAAAATCGCTATTTCAGGGATTTTAGACAAAAATTCATATTTAATTTGTCTGGGCATTTCTTTCGTTGGATCACGTTCTTTATCTTCAATGAAAGCATTAAGAATCTCTTCAGCTAGAGATTGTGCTTTTGATTCACTATCATCGCGATCAACGAATAAAACAATACTCCAAGGTCCCATCTTTCGAATTACCATTTTGATCACACCAAGTTTGACAACATCCATCACAGATTCACTTTCAAAAATAGTTGAAGCCATAATGTTTAGAGCACTAATTAAACCACCAAGTAGAGTACTGTCATGCTCTTCTATTGATTTATCAAAAGTATGATCAAATGCAGGAACACCTCCTTCTTGAAGAATGATAACTCTTTTAGGATTAACCTCTTCTCTCAATGGTGTTCTGCCTGTCATCCTGGAAATAATCCAGTCAAAAGCTGTATAGAAATTTTCACCAGTTTTAATGCTTACAGGATAAATGGATACTGAACGATTGATATCATCCATGATTACTTGAAATGCTGGATCCTGAAGCAAATCTGGGAAAGGTACTGAATCAGGTAAATCTGTTTTATTTGCCAAGAATAATATCGAAGTTGATTGAGGTATTTTATCAAATAGACTAAAAATATACTCAAATGATGCTTCTATGTGACGTACGGATTGCCCATCAATAACAAAGACAATCCCATCAATTTTACCCAAAATATCTTGGAAATAAGGGCTTTCTCTGGCTGTTTCTTCATCTGCTTCAAGAACAGTAATGACAGATTTACCATAAGTAACGTTAATGTAACAAGTTACCTGAGGAGGTTGTCCATCAGAAATGGTTCCATATATTAAACGGCTAACAACACTGGATTTTCCAGACCCTTCCAGTCCTAATATAACAAGTTGGGGGATCTTCTGTTCTTGAGAAGAAATCAACTTATCTCGGATAAAAGAAAGGTAATTACTCAATTAACGTCTTCCTCCTTCAACTTCTAGTGGAAACTTGCTCTCAAACACATCGTTGAGATTCTTTTTAACTTCTGCAGGATTTCGACTAAAGTTCTCAAGAATTCTAAGCTGGATTTGTTGAGCTCTTGTGACAGGATCAATTGGATCAATCATAACAGATAAACAGTATGCTCCTCTCTTAACGTGACTTACATGTTTCTTAAACAAACTTTCCAATTTAACAGATTGTATGCTTTCTTTAGATTCAATAGCAAACATTTTAGTTAATTCTTTTAATTTCTTATAATCATTCGCAATTTCAGCTTGAGCAGAAGGTCTACCGAAGATAGCTTCAGAGATGATATTACCACTTATATCCGCTAAAACAGCTGCACCAACCTTAACTTTCCATTGTTGCGCGCCGCACAAAACATCCACGATCCAATCCCATGCCTCATATACTCCCTGGCCAGTTAGCGCTGAAACCTTCTTTATGTTAAATGGTCTAAGATTTCTCAAGAACTTGTCTAATTCGAAAGCTTCGTTGATTTCAGTTAGTTCTTTTGAATTCGGTAAATCACTTTTGTTAGCTAGAAATAGCACAGGAGCACTTTGTTTTGCAAAGTTTATATAATGCCAAAATGTTTGTTTTGATTCTTCAAATCTTACATGATCAGCTGAATCAACTAAATAGATTACAGAATCAGCTCTTTCTATAAACTTCTTCCATAAACTTAATCTGAATGGTTGATGTCCCCCTAGATCAAAACATGTAAAATTCAGATCACGATATTGATAGTTTTCTAGATTAACTCCATATGTGGGTCTAACCACAATATCTTCTTGTTTAAGCAATTTCTTAACTAGAGAAGTTTTACCAGCTCTTTCTAGACCTAATAATGCGACACTAAACTTATTTCTCCCTACAACTGATTCTTGATTTGCTCCCCCTGTCCGCTCTTGTTTACGTTGTTGCTTTTCTCGTTTTTGCTTCTCCTCTAAAATACGCTTTCGAAACTCATAGAAGGACATTCATTCACCTTTTTCTTTCAAATTTGCGAACTGGAATAGTACTATTTTGAACAACTCTAATATAGTTTTTTCTATTTTAATGTTTTCGCTAACTGTAACATCTAGTAACTAGTAATTAACGCTTATTCAATCCGAGTTATTTAAACATTCACATAGTAAAACCAGCCTAAAGCACATTGAATGGTATTTGGGGGAAATTTTATTATGGGATAGCTATGAATTTTAGAGAGAACAAAACTAGAGTAATTATTCCTAGAACCATACAAATTAAAGCAAAGTTATACTTTCTTGCAATGAAAATGAAAAGCTCCATAGTAAGATAACCGATAATTGCGGTTAATAGTACTGCGATAAGTAATAGCCACCATTCAATTGGAAAAATGTTTCCTCCTTCTATAGCAACTACGATAATATTCAAAATAAATCCACCTAAAACAGCTGGGATACTCATTAGAAAACTCCCTTTCACAGTATCTTCCTTATTAGTGGACATTAATAACAACCCACTCATGGTTATTCCTGATCTGCTTATTCCTGGAATAATGGAAAATCCTTGTAGAAGGCCACTTGAAGTCATTTGTAGCTTGTTTAACTCTTCGATTTTTTTTCCAGTTCGTTTTTGTTTTTTTGAATAATAGAGCAAAAATGCCGTAAAAATTAAAGCTAGTCCAATCACCAGCATAACATACTCACCTATACTGGGACTTGCAATGAAGTATCTAACTAGGAAAAAGCAAGGAACTCCTGTAATTACAGTTCCTAGGGTGCTATAAAATAGAAACCATCTCCACTGAATTACAGTCTCTTCTCTATTCTTATAATTGAGATACTGAAAAATTTCCTTTCTATATTTAACTAGAACAGCAATTAATGTTCCTAGATGTAACCAAATAGAAATTTCGAGAGCTAATTGAGGTTCTAATTTAGTAATGTATACTAAAAGTGAAACTGTTTGTCCTTGTGAACTGACTGGTAACCATTCTAATATTCCTTGAATTAAAGCAAATAATAGAATGAACCAGCTTGAAATCATTATCACCTTTTTTTCGTAACATAAATCTAAATTACAATTTATTCTTGACTTATTCTCCATTGGATATATTCTTCTAATTGTTCTCCTGTAGAAACAATTTTTTCATCTTTGTCTAGCTGAGAATCAATGGTCTTACCTTCAATTATCAACAACCACCCGTCTCCGTATGGATCTGAATTTATCAATTCAGGTTGATCCTTAAGTGCAGCATTCTTTTCTAGAATAATACCATCAATTGGAGATTTTATTTGACCAACCCATTTTCCACTTTCATATGTTCCTACTACTTGATTCTTCTTAACTCGTTTATCAACTTTCATTGTACGAACAAATTCAATCGTACCTGCTCTTGATGAAGCATAACTATCAATACCTATTTTGGTGCTAGTCTTGCTCATTTTTCTAATCCATATATGGCCTGGTTCTCCCAGAACATAGAACAAATCGTCAGGGAATTCATAATCCTTTATTTTCATATAATCAACCTACTTGCTATTTTCACAATTGCTTTTAATCTTACGAGTGGAAAGAACTTTATTCTTGGAGATATAACTTTTCCTGGATTACTAATATTTTTGGGGTCGACTTTCCTTTTAAATTCTTGGTATCTTTTGTATTGCTCTTTTCCATAGATTGAGCTGTAGTAGCCAGAAAACCATAGTCCAGTTGAATAGGGGAATCCTTTTGCTCTACTTTTCTTTGTTGTGATTTTGTAAAGTTTCAAATTCAGAATAGTTTTCTTTATTTCTGAAAGTTTCTCTTCAAAGAGGAGATAAATCAGCAAAGAATAATGAGTTGGAGATATCATTTCACCTTCTAAGTGAAGCTCTCCTTTAAATTTTGAAATTATCTTTCTGAAGAATTTTTCACTAGTTTCTACAGGTAAAATAACTTCGGTGACAAGATAATCAGTACATTCGCCTAGTAGCGAAAAACCTTTGAATCGGAAATCCCAAATGTCTTTGATATATCGTCTATCTAGAATTTGCCCTCCAGAAGCTCTTATTGCATTGTTAAAAAGGTTTTTGAATTCCTTTTCCTCTTCTTCGAAACTTACTTCTTTTGATACTATAGCCACATAGCTTTTTGGTAAATTGTACCCGAATACCTCATTGAATGATGTAACATGATCAGGATTAAGAAACCATATAGAGAATGGATTAATTTTTGATAATTGTTCTAATCCCTTAAGCATTTCTGAAGGTGAATCAAATGTACATCCTTGGTGTTTTAACGGAATATCAAATTTGATTTTTAATACAACTTCAGTTATTGTACCTAGGGTTCCATGTGATCCAACAAATAATGAAATATCATCAAACTCTGTATATCTTTTTCTTTCTCCATTTGGAAGTACTACTTCTAAAGCAGTAATCTGTTCATTAGCTCCACCATATTGAATGCTTCCTATACCATACCCTCCGTGAGCAATCCACCCACCTACAGTTGCTGAGTGAAAACTTGAAGGATAAGAACATAGAGAAAAACCTTCGAGATTCAATTGACGCTGAAGATCAGAAAATACTATAGATGGAGAAGTAGTAACTGTCAGTTCAAGAGGGTCAACCAAAAAGTGACTTTCTAAGCCTTTTGTATCGACAACAACTCCTTTTTTATAAGGAACACAACCACCAAAACCTGCAGTTCCACCACCTCTCTGAGTTATCGGAACACGAGTTTCATTAGCTATTTCATAGATTTTCTGCATATCTTCTGTGTTTCTCACTTGGATAACACCATCAGGCAGATTCCCAACAAATAGTTTTACAACTTTAGGTAGGTCTGACATATCTCTTGAATATATTTGCAATGTTGTATAATCATCTCTGAAATTTTTACTTAAATATCGAGTGAAACGAGTACGAGTTGTTTTCTTTAGAGTCATTGTTCTCCCTCCATTGCTCTTACTATTAATTCTGAGATGTCTAAAACCTCAACATTCAAGCCATTCTTCTTTACTCCCGCTAGTATTGTATCTTTGCACGTTGGACAACCATTAGCTACAATTTCTGCTTCTGAATATTCTATTTCTGAGATTAAATGAGAATTCACCTGACTTACTAAATCAGAATCATTAAGTTTGAGTAATCCTCCTCCTCCACAACAAAGAGCATCATGTTTATTTGAAGGAAGCTCCTCAAATCTAACATTTGGTATTTGTTTGATTACTTCTCTTGGAGCTTCAACTAAACCACAGTGTCTGACTAACTCACAAGGATCTTTGAATGTTATCTTTTCTTTGATTGCATGCTTTAGTTTGAGTTTACCTTTTTTGATTAGCTCATCTGCTAATTCAGTGATGTGTAGGACTTCAATATCCCATTTATCCCCTAGAACTCTAGGATAACCGATTTTAAATGCTCTATAGCATCCTGAACATGCGGTAACAATCCTCTTAACTCCTAATTCCTTTAGTTTGTCATGATTATGTTTTGCAAAGGTTTTTCCAACAGAATAACCCCCAGCAAGAAAAATAGGGGACCCACAACACCATTCATCTAAACCTAGAATGGTGAAATTTACTCTTGTTTTACGGAGAATTTTTACAACGCTTGGAGCTACATTACCCATTTTACCTGAATATGAAGCTTGGCAGCCTACAAAATAAGCAATAGAAGCCTTCTTCTTCGTTCTTTTACTCATATTTAACCCAGCTAAACCTGCCCATGCTAACCTTTCTTCTGCAGGTAAACCATAGATATTTTGAGTTGTTTTGACTTTGTTATACAATGATAATAATAATGGACTCCATCTACCTTTCTTGAATGCTTCTTGTCTAACCTGCTCCCAAACCTTGAGCAGAGGAAGATCAACAAGACAAATATTTTCGCATGCTTTACACATGGTACAAGCAAAAATTGCTTCAAAGAGAGTTTTTGATACCTCTACCTTCTCATCTTCCTTTATACCTTCAGAAAAATACATCCTAATTTGCTCTAGAATCCCTCTAGGTTGATACGTTTCCCATTTGAGTTCTTTGAAAGTTGGACACAAAGAACAGTACCCACAATAAACGCATTTCTGAGCTATTTCTAGTAAATCTACATGCCAATCAGTTGAAGAACTCATGAACAATAAAAGAATATTTTTTTTCCTTTAATCTTTTGTGGTGATGATAGAACGTTTTTGGAAAGATATGAATAACTTCTAAGGTTTATATCTGTTAAAAACAAAAAAGTGCAATTTCTTCTTAATCATAGAAACTAGAACAAAATTCTTTCTAACAGTTGTTGCTAATCTTCCAGCTCGAACTAGCTCAATAGGGTCAATCTTTCCATTCTTTTCAATTATTTGAATCATATATGGACTATGTTCTAAACCCGGTCCTTTTGTGTATACAGCAAAGTCCACCCCAAATTTCAATCCTGGTCTGACAATATATCCTAGTTTACGCAAGTAGCGATATACAACCATTTTACTCTCAAAATTCATGTAAAATTCATGGCATTTCATAACAAAATCTGCTTTGAGAACTTTCAATCCTTCTGCATTAAAAACTGATAATTTCCTTTTTTCGAGAAGATACAAAGTTTCAAAGGGGGAAAGTTCACATGGATCTCTGAATTCATCTCCTAAATTTGGTTTTCTAACACCCATTGGTTTCCCATAAAATCCATTAGAATATAGCTCCGTCCCTTGCTCTATATCCCAAACAATAATCCTTCGCCCTATCATTTGAGCCTTATATTTCGGAGCCATTATAGTTCTGAAATTTCACGATAATATAAATAGATTGAGATTAATTAGAGGAAGAAACATTAATCACAACAAGATAATTCCTCCTACAACTTTCAATATTGTTTTATAGAAGTTTGCTAAATTTCTTTACTGAAGAATATGATTATCTCAACTGGGATTGATGAGCTAGACAATATGATTGATGGTGGTTTAAGAACTGGATCTTGTTATGCTATTAAGGGATCTGCTGGATCAGGCAAAACAGTTCTTTCATTATTTATGGCACTTGGAGCTCTTAAGAAAGATATTCCTGTATTATTCATTTCTACAGAAGTTGATCCTGAAAAATTGATAATGTATGGAGATTCATTTGATATGAATCTTAAATCATATATTGACAAAGGGCTTTTAAGCATTGAAAAAATGTCTTTAAAACCCAAAAGTGCAAGTTTAGTTCAAACAGATAAATTTGATCTCTCAGGGATTATTGCTAGAACTCAAACTAAGATGAAGTCACTAAATGCAAAGCTTGTGATCTTTGATTCCATTTCTGCATTTTTTGCTGAATTTGTTTATGAAAAAACAGCTAGAAGCAACTTCATGGATTTTATTAGGGAAATCACTGATAAGAAAGCAGTTCTTTTACTAACTTCTGAATCTCAGGTGAATGAAGAATATTCAACAATAGAAGAATACCTTGTTGATGGGGTAATTAAGATTCGAACAGAATTGAAAAACAATCAGATGATAAAGAGAATTTCTGTGCCAAAACTAAGATCTGCTAAACCTATCAAGTTCGAAAATAGATTCATTATTGACAGAGATGGTGTAACAATTTTACGCTCTGAACAACCCCCATTATCTATAATAGATGCTGAGAAGATAGGAGTTGAAAAATTAGATGAAATGCTTGGAGGGGGCATTCCTGCTGGAAGCGTTGTTCTTATTGAGACAGATGGGGAAACAAATTATTTTCCTTTGTTCCTACAAATTATGTGTTGCAATCTTGAAAGAGGTACAGGTGTAATTATTCATTCTAATGTTCATATGTATTCTGCTCGTATAATTGAAGAGTTCAAGAGAGTTGACTGTGACATTACTCCCCATTTGAATGAAGGTAATATTGTTTTTATTGACAAATATAACAGATCTGTAACAGCTGTTGAAGCAAGAGAAATGAGTCAGCTGATGACTACTGATGATATGATTTCAGTAACAGTTGAATTAATGCAAGCATTTCAGAAATCAAAGCAAAAAGTAATTCTCTTTGGAGATCTTACAGATGATACAAATATACTCACAGAACCCAATTTCTTAAGATATTTTGCTCTACAATCATTCAATATTAAAGAACAAAGGGCAATAGCTTATTCTTTTATTAACTTCAATGCTATAAGCAGAGAAATGTTAGCAAGATTACGCAACACAGCTGACACAATTATACGATTCTCAAGATCTGATTATACAACCTATATTGAGTGTCTAAAGAGCTCATCAGGTGCAACATTCTTACCTAAAGTAGTTAAATTTAAAGATAAAATGCCTTTAATTGAAATTCTTGATTAAGTGATGAGAAATGAGTTTACAAATAATATTCTTCACAAGCCCAACATGCAGTTGGTGTCCTTATCTCGAAGGTGTTCTGAGAAATATTATTGGCAATGCTAAAGAATTATCTTTAGAAGTGATTGATGTAACAGAAAATGTGGAAAAAGCAGAGGAATACCATATTGTTGCAATTCCAACAATTATCTTGCCAAACAATCAAAGAATTATAGGAAGCGTTGACGAAGCGTTCTTACGCAAACAAATGGATCAATTTTTGATTATGATGAGTTAATATTAAGAACTCTTCATTTATATTCTATATTATGAATGAAGCTCTAGAGTTAAAAGAGAGAATTCTTGGAAAGATTTTTTCTGAAGACGCTATTTATGAGAGAATTAAAGATTTATGCCTAATGGGAAGCAGATTTGCTGGAACAGAAAGTGAAAAAGAAGCTCAACAATATATGTTGAATTTCTTAAAATCCCAAGGTATTAATGCTTTTACTCATGAATTTGAGTATCAGGGATGGATTAGAGGAAAATGTTCTTTTGAAATCGAAAGTAGCAAATTTAAGAAGGAATTTTCAGCTATTTCCTTAGTTTTGGCTCCTTCAACAGGAGGAGAAACTATAGAAGGAACCATTATTGATGGACAAGGTGGTTCTGAAACTGAATTGAATAGAATCAAGGATTCCATACCTGAAAAACTTCTGATGATTCATTCAGGAGATACTGAAGAAGGATGGTTGCATAGACGAATAAAATATGCCAATGCTGTCGACTTTGGAGCTAAAGTATTTGTCTTTGCCAATCATAATCCTGGACAATTGTTTCCAACAGGATCCGTTAGATCAAACAGAATAGGAGAGATTCCTGCAATTGGTATTTCAAAGGAAACCTATGAACTAGTTAAGGAGATTATTGCAAAAGAAGATATAGTCAATTGTAAAGTCAAAGTTTCCAACGAAACCCCAAGATTAACTTCAAAACATATCATTTGGGAAATCCCTGGTGAAATGAAAGATGAAGTTATTGTGATTGGTGGACATTACGATGGTCATGATATCGGGCAAGGAGCTGTCGATAATGCTGCATCTATAGCTGCAATTCTAGAGCTTGCTCGTTTGTACAAGAAATTTAATTATGTTCCTAAGAGAACTTTGAGATTCATTGCATTTGCTGTTGAAGAATTTGGCGTTGTTGGTTCAACTATTTATGCAAATGACGTGGATTTATCGGATGTAGTGGCTATGATTAATCTAGATGGTCTTGTTGGACACATTCCTAAGCACATTACCTGTAGTGGAATTGAGGATTTATTTGTTGAAATAAATATTTTGAAGAATCAACTGTTGTATGATCCCAAAGTTTCAAAAAACATTGTCACAGCAAGTGATAACTATCCCTTCTTCTTGAAAGGAATTCCCAATGTTTGTATATTTGGTGAAAAACCAGATCCTAGTGTTGGTAGAGGATATGGTCACACTTCAGCTGACACATTTGACAAAATAACACGCTTGGATGCAAAACTTTCTCTTGCCTTTGCATTTGTTTTCATTGATGTTTTTAGTCGAATGGATAAATTACCAAAAAGGTTAAGCGAAAATGAAGTTATTCAAATATTGAAAGATGCTAAATTAGAAGATCAATTGAAACTTCTGGAAAAATGGCCATTTAAATAACTATTTTTCTCTTCTTATTTTTAAAAATAATCTTCCTACTTTTTTCATATATATTTTATATTCCTCACCAAATTTGCCTATGAGAGCTTCTTCTTCATGTTTAGATGTCAAAATGTATCCAGGTATTCCTAGTAAAAGAACTAAAAGATATGGTGAAAAAGCTGCGAAAGGTAGACCAATGAAACCAGTAATATACAAAAAATAAGAGGGGTGTCGAACAATTGCATGACCCCAAGTTGTGGAGAGTTTAGCTTCTTTTCTAGCTAAATATGCTCCTCTTCCTATTCTCCCAAAACACCCTATCATTAATCCGATTGACATAATTATAATTCCAAATAAGATAAAAGGAAACTTAATTGTGTCAGAAACCTGTTCAATTACAAAGACATTCTTACCTGAGCTAAGTACAACTATTGGACTGAACAACAAATAAAACCAGAAAAGAAAAGTTGGTAAAACAACTAACAAGCCTTCTAAAGTAGACTGGAAATTAGGTGTAGGGTATGAAGCTTTATTCTTTTTTATTAACATGTAAATGTCAAAGGGGAAATGAGTTAGAATATAGATAGAGATGTAAGAAAGGAAAAAGTAATTGGAGAGTTCAGCTAACTCTATCATTTAAGAGAGTTAACTTGTTTTTTCTATATGAGTTTACCTCACATCTTATCCTTTTGATATATGGCTATTTTCTTTTTCATCTACTCATCTTCTCCCTGTAAAGCTAAGATAAGCTAAACCTACCAAGATAAAGAGCATAACTGATATAGTAAAACCTGATGTAGGGTAAGAGACAGTTCCATTCCATATTGTATCAAATCCAGCATCCTCCATATATTCTACAGCTAAATCTAAATCATACGCATAAGGTTCTAATGGTTGGTCAAATCCTATACATTCTTTGGGTATTGGAGACACACCAGGGTATGCAAGTCCCTCATAGATTTGGTCAACTATTACGTTTCTCGGGATTGCATGACTAATAGCTTTTCTTACATTTTTAGCTGCAGCTGGAGTTCCTACGGGAGTCAGTTCTCCTGTTCCAAAAACAGGATGTTTCATGTTCAAAGCCAATTCTTGGTTTTTTAGGCTTCCTACTAATCCTCCTTCTAAATAATTGTAAGAAAATTCTGCATAACACCAGATTCCAAAACCTGGATCATAAAAATCAATTATACCAGCAATCAAATCAGCTATAACAGAATCTCTTCCTACTCCATAATAAATAAAATGCAAATCAGTAAGTTTTGGTTGGAGCCCATTTGAAGAACTCAAATTATTCCAATAGGGATTTTGTATAAGTTCAACATTTGTTGTAGAGTAATTATCTAGCATAAATGGACCACAAGATTTAATCAAAATGTCTTGAACGTTTCCAGATAAAGGATTTTCATCAAAAATTGAGTACCCAAAAGTGCTAATAGCAGGTTCTATACTGCTCTTATCCAGAATACCAAAAGAAAGTAAATCCATCGCAAATGCATATAAGCTAGATAAATTAAAATTCAGTGTATGAGTGTCGACAATTTCTATTGAATTGTTAGATGCAAAATTACTATCTAAATACCAGTAGTCTGGTGAATTAACTAGTGGTGTCATATGGAGTTCATACGAATATTTTACATCTTCTGCTAAAACAGAACTGCCATCACTGAATTTCGCATTTGGATCTAAATACACTGTATAATTCTTTCCATCTGAACTTAAACTATAATTAGTGGCAATTACTGGCTCCCATTCATGAGATATTTGACTTCTTTCAAAGAGTGAGCCATAAACAGCTGCCATCCATTTGCTATCATAATCGGATGTTTCGCGATAAACATTCTGGGCTTCTAGCATTATAGGGATAGGATAGTTAATAATATGATCTACAGGATCATCCCAATTTTCAGCTCGGAATTTTGACAAAGTTAATAACAAAAGATCAATTCCAGTTAAACCCTCTTTAAATACATACAATAATTTTGGATAGACTAAACTAATTGATGGGAGGTCTTCATAGAGTATTTCTTGGATTTCGTACAAATATTCTGTTCTTAAAACAGAATCTGGTTCACTAAGATACTGAATTATTTTTGCATCTAATTGTGGATTATTGTATTGATAGAAGTTTGCTCTGCTAGCCAAACATCCACTGGTAAAGATATTACCTGGACCCCAATCCAAATCCCAAGAATGTTCAACAAATAGAGCATCATACCCACCTTCAGCATAAGTTGGAATATAATCAAAATCTATAAACGGATATGACCACGATCTATCAGCTATGTTGCCCCAAGTTGTCGATTCATGCAAATGAACTCCAATGCCTATTTTGGGTAATTGATGCTGCATAAGAATCGAATACTGTTTTCTCTCTGCATTATCATTAGGAGAAAGAAGGTCTATATAGACATAACTTTCTATTTCTGTTTCTTGTCCAGCAATTAAAATGGGTGAGATAAATAATAAAATAACTGCAAAAAAAAGCCATTTTTTTTTCATTATTAGTCCTCTTCTTCAACATGCTAAAATATGAAAAATTGATATATTAAATGTTTTTACGGCATTTTAATCATTGAAATGAGATTAATAAAGCTGTATTTTTCAGTCAGTTATCATAGAAATCAAGATTCACCTATATTCCAAATAAAAGAATCTAAAACAATCTGAAAACAAAAATAGAAAAGAACTGTGTCAAAATATCTTGAATATATTCACTTTTCTTGAAAAAGCTCTTTTAAGCATCCAAGTAAGAATGTTCTTCGGAGGTTTTTTTACTTCCTTAGGTTTTCTATCTATCAGATTGAGAGCATCTTCTGGACAGACTAAAGCACATACCCCGCAACCAATACATTTATTGTTAATTGTAATTTTATTATTGATTAACTCCAAAGCATTGAATTGGCATCTATCAACACATTTTCCACAACCTATACAAGCTTCTTCTTCTACATGCATTACATAGTCGGATTTTACAAAAGCTTGGGGTTGTCCCCACTCGACCAAACCTCTTAGTACTCCACAACAACAGGTACAACAATTACAGATATAGGAATGTCCACTTCCCACATTCATAGAAGAATGAATTAATCCAGCTTCTTCTGTTTCCCTTAAAATTTTAAGAGATTCTTCCATGGTTATTGTAGTTGTCTGATGACTACCTTCGTATCTATTCTCACCTTTTGAAAAAACTAGACAAACCTTATCGGGATATTTACAAGAGTCACCAATCAATTCCTGTTGCTTCTTACAGATACAATCGCGTATTCCCCAGCTTTTAGCACTTCTAATCATCCGTTCAGCTTGATTGTAAGGGTGTATTTCTAGCTCTGTTTTAATTACACTATTCACTGGAACGATTCTCTGTATAGCCGGTTTAGTTGAGAATAAAACCCTTCCTTGACATTTTTGAATGTAATCTTCAAATAACTCAGCAAATTCAGTGTCTATTCTATGGATTTGTTCCTCATAAATTCCTACTACAAAGGGAAGGAGACCATATTTCTTTTCCTCACTAGACCCACTGACACGAAGTTGACCTTTGGATTCCATTCTTTCAAGTTTGGCTGCAAGCTCATCCTCAGGAATCTTGAGTCTTTTCGCCATTTTTTCAGCTGACTCAGCTCTCACTTTTAGTTTACTCGCTAATTCCGCTTCTTCAGGCTCATAAATCCACTCTAGAACTCTCAAATGAGTTCCATCTTCAACTTCTGGAAAACCATTTGGTATTGTATTTAGTACTTTAGAAAGCTTTTCATACGGAGAAACTAGTTTCTTAACTGCTTTTGTCAACCCTCGAACACCTTGTAGATTTGAAGAAAATCAACTTATTTAAAAAGAATTACAAAACATTAAATTAGATATTCAAATGCTGGAATCTTCCCTTTTGCAATTGCAGAGAGTTTGTAAAGACACCTATATGTCTTACTTAGTAACTAAAAGAATATATACAAAATACGTCTTATTAACTTCAGAAATAAGTGGGGATTCAACCTTGAGTAATGAGAGCGGCATAAAGAAAATTGAATATCAATGTAATAAATGCCAGAAACAACGAAACTTAAACATCCCTTCAAGGTTGTTACAAACAGATACACTATCAACTATCTTAGAATTCGTTGATGTTCACAAATGTGATCAAAATAATTTATCAGCTGTTAAATGCTTTATAGACAGTTCTCGAACGGTTAGATCACAAGTACACATAAAATCGACTCACTATGGATATGAGACTGATCGAGATTTTTCCTCAGTTCCTGACGAAAATGAAATGTATAAATCTCTTGGAATACCAATTCCCCAAAAGGTTGCTATGTCAAAAAAAGTATTTGAAGCTCCAAATTTTAAAAGAATAAATATTACTGGTCTTGAGATAAAAGACAAAATTCGAAATGTAACTTATATTTTTGAGAAGAGTGAAGAAGGTAAGAAACTTACTATTAAGTCAATCTTAGGGTTCATTGAAGTGCAAGTTTTCATCTCTGAAAAGGTTACAAATAAAATATATAAAGAGTGGAAACAAAAACTAAAATCTACCCATGATTCAAGAAAATTATCTTTTCCATTTACCGGAACTAGAAGGTGGATTCAACATGCTGCAAACATCCTTGAAACCTCAGTTTTTCTCGATGAAATTTTCTTGAAATTAATTGCAGAATTCATTGATGAAAACATCATTGAGGAACCTACAGAAAGAAATTTAGTTGAATTGGATCTTCTAGTAAGTTCTACAATTGCCTTTCCAAAATCTTCATCTGATGAGTTTAGAAGATTTAATACTGAGCAAGCTATTCTTTTTAGCGAAATGAGTCCTAACCAAAGAATTCTCTGCAAAGATCTTATGGTTTATTTCTTAACTAATCAGGAAAAATCAATTCTATATTCATACAAAGAAATGAACATAAATCAAAGTTTTAACGAATTTCTCTTTATAATGAGTCATCTGGTTTACGAAGGATTCTTAAAAATTAACAAACTAGAATTTGTTTAAACCAGATTTTATCTTCGTTTCTTTAAGATTGAAGTAGCGACTTGCCATCCAGCATCAATGATTGAAGTAAATCCTCCCCCAGGAATTGACCAAGCAGAAGCAAAGTAAAGATTCTTGAAAGGTGAAGTCAATGGATACTTCCCTACTTGTTGTGGACTTCTAGCAAATCCTATCACAGATCCTTTTGGATTATAGGTGTATCTTTCCATTGTTTTTGGAGTTGCAACACTTATGTGTTCAATATGATTTACTACATCTGGAATCAAATTATTCAACCTTTCAGTAAAAATGGTTTCAATTTCCTTTTTCTTGTTGTTATAATCTTCTTTGTTCAGATGATTCCAGTTATCAATATAATCAACCGTGCTTATTATTCCTGTACTTTTTCCAAAAGGAGCCATTCCTGTATCTGTTTGTCCATAATCTACAAAAATATAATTCTTACGAGAATATCCTCCATTGTTATTTACAAAAATATCGCTTAAACTAAATACACTTTCATCATTAACAACTGTAAAATAATTGTTATGACCTAATTTATCAAGAGTGGTATTAAACCCAAAATAGATATTTAGTACTGAATGCCCAATTTTCAAAGAATTAATAGTCTCTCTTAGTCTCTGAACATTTTCTCTTTCAGAAGATAGAAGCTTAGCAGCTACTGGTAAAGGAGCATTTACGACAACATAGTTTGCTTCGATAAAAGTGGTTTCACTACTTTCATCACTAGTTGATTTATACTCAATACCTTCAACAGTTTCTTTTTCTTGATTTACTATTATTTTGGTAACCTCTTGGTTAAGAAGTATTGTACCTCCATGTTCTCTAATATAGTCTGCCAAATAATGTGTTAGTTTAATAGATCCGCCTTTGATGTAATGCTTTCCACCTTTAAGATTTCTAGACATTGCTGCCGCAAAAGATAAAGCTGACAAAGTATAAGGATCATCTCCATAATATTGAATAGAACCAGCTAATGCAAGTTTAAGATTGTCATTTTCAAACATAGAGTCAAGCATTTCACCGGCTGTTTTGTCTTTCCATTTAGAACTGAAAATCTCATCTATTGTTTCAAAATAAAGACGAATTCCTTTTTCTTCTTTTGGGAATTTCTCAATGAGCACTTTGATGGCATCCTCAACTCTATCAGGTAAAGTAAAATCTGTCCTGTTGTTTGTAAATCTATAACAACCTGTTGGAATATCAACAAACTCAATGTTGAAATAAACATCCAAATCCTCGAATACTTTAATTTTGGGGTCTTGTGCATACAGACCATCCATTGAATGAAAGCCTACATCTATGGTAAAATTGTCTTGAGTAAAACAAGTAGCATAACCCCCAATACTTGAGTGTTGTTCAACTAGTAGAACATTTCTTCCTTCTTTGGTAAGTTTTGCCCCAACGATTAACCCACCTAAGCCAGAACCAATGATAGCAACATCATAACTCATTATTATCTTGTGATAGGCATTGTTTATTATTTTTGTGTTAGAATTCCTAAAAATATTTGCAAATTAATGTAAAGAGTATCACCTTACAAGAACGTGCCCTATTCAAGAAGGTAGGGGAGTCATGTTGCAGACCTATTATATTCTAAACCCCATCATCCAAGAAGGAGACCTTCAGACAATATATCTAGAATTTTTTTCGGTTTTAGTTCCAACTAAAATTTAAACCTAACACTGTTCAAGTAGGAATATCACAAGTATTTTATAATAAAAAAATGAAAGAAAACGTGAAGCTTATGTATGCAGGAGAGAATGAATTAGAGTCTAAAATCGTAGTACTAGGGTTATCACAATCTGGTAAGACTTCCATTCGACAAGTTGTTTTCGAAGGTTTTGCACCTGAAGCAACATCTATGAATCCAGCAACTGTACGTATCAACAGAAAACTGTTCAACCTTGCAGGGAGTGCCAT